>ONWI01000030.1 GCA_900321515.1 uncultured Eubacteriales bacterium
GAACAGAAAACCCCAGGAAATCAGCAACATTCTGAAAGAACAGATACGCAACTACAAATCAAAGATAGAAATGACCGAGACCGGCACCGTCGTCATGGTCGGCGACGGCATAGCCACGGTCTACGGCATAAAGAACTGTATGGCGGGCGAGCTGCTTGAATTCAGCGACGGCAGCATGGGTCTTGCCCAGAACCTCGAGGAAGAAACCGTTTCGGTTGCCATTCTCGCCAACACCAACAACATCTGCGAGGGCACAACGGTCAGACGCACCGGACAGGTGCTTTCCGTCCCTGTGGGCGAGGAGATGCTCGGACGCGTTGTCAACGCCCTCGGTGTTCCGATCGACGGCAAAGGCGACATCCACACCACACAGATGCGCCCCATTGAATCGGAGGCGCCAGGCATCATCGAGCGGAAGAGCGTTTCGGTTCCTCTGCAAACCGGCATCAAGGCAATAGACAGCATGATTCCGATAGGCAGAGGTCAGCGTGAGCTGCTCATTGGCGACCGCCAGACCGGTAAGACCGAGATAGCCTCCGATACCATCATCAACCAGAAGAACAGCGGCGTGCTGTGTATTTACGTCGCCATCGGCAAAAAGAATTCGTCGGTGGTTCAGCTCGCGCAGAAACTGACCGACGAGGGCGCTATGGACTATACCATCATCGTCTCCGCTTCGGCTTCGGAAAGTGCTCCGCTGCAATATATCGCCCCGTATGCCGGATGCGCCATGGCGGAATACTTCCGCGAGCAGGGCAAGGATGTATTGATCATTTACGATGATCTTTCCAAACACGCTGTCGCGTACCGCGCGATTTCACTGCTGATCCGCAGGCCGCCGGGACGCGAAGCCTACCCCGGAGACGTATTCTATCTTCACTCGCGTCTGCTGGAGAGGGCTGCCTGCGTCGCTCCCGAATACGGCGGCGGTTCGATAACGGCCCTTCCAATCATCGAAACCCAGGAGGGCGACGTTTCGGCATACATTCCCACCAACGTCATCTCCATTACCGACGGACAGATATTTCTTGAAACGGAAATGTTTCATGCGGGAGTTATACCCGCCATCAACCCCGGTATTTCGGTCAGCCGTGTCGGCGGTTCTGCACAGCTCAAGGGCATGAAGAAGGTTGCCGGCGAATTGAAGCTGCTCTATTCGCAGTACCGCGAGCTTCAGTCATTCGCACAGTTCGGCAGCGATCTCGACCCCGACACCAAGGCGCGTCTGGCGCTCGGTGAAAGAATCGTCGAGGTTCTCAAACAGAAGCAGAATTCGCCTATCCGCACGGGCTGTCAGGTGGCTATAGTCTACGCCGTCATCAACGGCTATCTCAACGAATACGCCGTCAGCGAGGTCCGCGATTACGAGCAGCGACTTTTCCTTCTGCTGGAGGATAAACATCCCGAATGGCTCGACAGAATAGAGCACAATTACTTTGAAGAGTCCGACATAGCAGAACTTAAATCAGCTCTCGACGACATGCGGAGGTGACGAAATGAGCGCCGATATAAAAAGCCTTCGTTCCAGCATACGTAGCGTCGATTCCATGCTGCATCTGACTACCGCTATGGGGCTTGTGGCCTCGTCAAAGATATACCGCGCCAGCGAGGAAATGATCAAAGCTCGCCAGTATGCGGACACTCTTAAAATAATGACCTCTACACTTGCTTCCTGTCCGGAATGTATGCGCAGTACATACATGCGCTCCGAAGGCATGGGGCGCACACGGCTTATCGTCATAGCGGGGGACAGAGGACTCTGCGGCGGCTACAATTCCAATGTGTTCAAGGCGGCTGCGGAATGCCCCGACGCGGAAATGATTTGCATAGGAAAGCGCGCTTGCGAACACTTCGGCGGTGATATCACTCTCTGCGGCGGTTACACATGCGAACAGGGACACGAACTTGCGGTAAAGCTATGCGAGGATTTCGCCGACGAAAAATACGATCGTCTCGGCATGATCAGCACAGATTATGTCTCCATGATGACGCATGAGGCTTCAGTCAAATGGCTGCTGCCATTTGAAAAGACCGAATGCAATCGCATCGGAGGCATAGAATTCGAGCCGGACGAGGTCAGCGTAATGAATGCGGCTGTTGTGGAATATGTCTACGGAATGCTGATGTGGGGCGTTCGCGAGAGCTTCGCCAGCGAGAATGCCGCGCGACGCATGGCTATGGACAGCGCGGGGCGCAATGCCCGCGAAATGCTCGACGACCTTCGCCTGACTTACAACCGCGCGCGCCAGGGAGCGATAACTCAGGAAATCACCGAAATCGTCGCGGGCGCCGGTCGATAATTTTTTTTAATAGTGTGGAATTGTGGAAGGCGCGTGCGCTCCGAAACTCCAAACTCCACACTCCAAACTCCACACAAAACAAAGGAGTGTAATACAACCATGGCAGAAAGCAATACGGGTGTTGTGGTGCAGGTAATGGGACCTGTCGTTGACGTCAGGTTCAGGGAAGGTCATCTTCCCGCCATCAACAATGCCCTCACCGTTCCGATAGGAGATAAATTACTAACCATCGAGGTCGCCCAGCACATAGGCGACGGCATAGTGCGCTGCATAGCAATGTCATCCACCGACGGACTTCAGAGAGGCGTGGAAGTCACCGATACGGCAGGCAGCATCAGCGTTCCGGTCGGCAGAGAAACCCTCGGCAGAATATTCAACGTGCTCGGCGATACCGTGGACAACAAGCCCGCTCCCGAAACCGAGGAACGCTGGAACATTCACCGTCCGGCTCCCGGCTATCAGGATTTGGCGTCGTCCACCGAGATACTCGAAACCGGCATCAAGGTCATCGACCTCATCTGGCCCTATTCCAAGGGCGGCAAGATCGGACTTTTCGGCGGTGCCGGCGTCGGCAAGACGGTCCTCATCATGGAGCTTATCAACAACGTCGCAAAGGAACACGGCGGTCTGTCGGTCTTCACAGGCGTCGGCGAACGCACCAGAGAAGGCAACGACCTCTACTATGAAATGAAGGAATCGGGCGTTATCGACAAGACCACGCTGGTCTACGGTCAGATGAACGAGCCGCCCGGAGCCAGAATGCGCGTCGCGCTCTCCGGACTTACCATGGCGGAATACTTCCGCGACAGGGAAAATCAGGATGTTCTGCTCTTTATCGACAATATATTCAGATTCACACAGGCGGGCAGCGAGGTTTCCGCTCTGCTGGGACGTATGCCATCGGCAGTCGGATATCAGCCGACGCTCGCCACTGAAATGGGCGCTTTGCAGGAGAGAATTACTTCCACCAAAAAGGGTTCCATCACTTCGGTTCAGGCTGTCTATGTGCCTGCTGACGACCTGACCGACCCGGCTCCTGCCACAACATTCGCCCATCTCGACGCAACGACCGTTCTTTCGAGAAGCATAGCCTCTCAGGGCATTTATCCGGCTGTCGATCCTCTGGAATCCACAAGCCGCATTCTTTCGCCCGAAAAGGTCGGCGAGGAGCATTATGCTGTCGCCAAGGAAGTGCAGCGCATACTCCAGCGCTACAAGGAACTTATGGACATCATCGCCATCATGGGCATGGATGAGCTTTCCGACGAGGACAAGAAGCTTGTCCAGCGCGCCAGAAAGATACAGCGTTTCCTGTCTCAACCCTTCCACGTCTCGGAAAAATTCACCGGCATAGAAGGCACATATGTGCCGCTGAGCGAGACCGTCAAGGGATTCAAGGCAATCATCGACGGCGAATGCGACGATCTGCCGGAATCGGCGTTCCTCTTCGCGGGAACCATCGACGAGGTCAGGGAAAAAGCGGAAAGGGCAGCGAAATGAGCGAGTCAGACATAATCAAAAATATCAGCACATTCAGGCTGAAAATATCATCGCCCGACGGCGATTCATTCAAGGGCAGAGTGAGCGCATTGTATGTGCGCACCACCGAAGGCGATCTGGCAGTGCTCCCGGGCCACACCCCGCTGATTGCCGTGACAGTTCCCTGTGCCGCCCGATACATCACTCACGACAGCGACGGTGATCCGCACGAGCATGTGATCAACGTGACAGGGGGACTGCTTTCTGTTGACGGCGACAAGGTGGCATTGCTGGCTGCAAAGAAAAACTGATTTTTCATACAAACAGATAACAGAGCTTTATTTCGCACTGTTATCTGTTTTGTTTATGTTGACTTTTTTACTTCATGATGTTAATATATATTTATAAATGAACAAGGGGATAAAAAATATGAAACGTGTAATAACATATGGTACATTTGACCTGCTGCATTACGGACACATCAACCTGCTCAGACGGGCGAAGGCACTGGGGGATTATCTGGTGGTCTGCCTTTCAACAGATGAATTCAACTGGAACGAAAAACATAAAAAATGCTATTTCACTTACGAACAGCGCAAATCGCTGCTCGAAGCCATACGCTACGTCGATCTGGTAATACCCGAGGAAAACTGGGACCAGAAGCGCAGCGACGTTCACGAATGCCACATCGACACCTTTGTGATTGGCGACGACTGGAAAGGGAAATTCGACTTCCTTCGCGAAGAGGGATGCGAGGTAGTCTATCTCTCACGCACTCCCGAAATCAGCACCACGCAGATTAAACACGATTTGGGAGACAAGTAACTTTTTGAAATCCCTCTCTCTAAAACGTGAGATATTATATGAAAAAGGCTTTGCTGTCGGAACAAATATTTCCCCGGCAAAGTCTAATTTTTTAAATGTACTTGACAATTCGGTTAGTTTGTGCTAATATAACGAGCAAGGGTTAGTCATAGCTAATAAACTACACCCAACATGAATGTGTGACACATTACAAATATCTATTGAATAATGCCTGAGCATCCGATATAATGGATTCAGGCAGAATGAATCGGAGGAAAAATCTATGATAAACCTGATTACAGAAAACATCGGCACAATTATAGCATCCTTGATTCTGTTGATCATCGTAGCGCTTGCTGTTCGCAGCATTGTCGTAAACAGGAAAAAAGGGAAGACGTCCTGCGGCTGCGGCTGCGCCAACTGCCCGTCTGCAGGATTCTGCCACGGAAACGGAGCTCATGACAAACATGAGCTGTCTGAATAAGGAGGATAAGTATGTTTCTCGAAATAAACGATCTGGTAAAGTATTACGGACAGGGTGAGAGCCGCGTCAAGGTTCTCCAGGGCATTACAGCAGGGGTAGAAAAAGGAAAAATCTGTGTCATTCTCGGCTCCTCAGGCTGCGGCAAATCAACGCTGCTGAATATTATCGGAGGCATAGAGACGCCCGACGGCGGCTATGTCAGCATCGACGGCGAAAAACTCTCCGACATGAGCGAAAAAAAGCTCACGCAATACCGCAGAAAGCATCTGGGCTATGTCTTCCAATTCTATAACCTGATACCTAATCTTACAGTCCGCGAGAACATCGAAGTAGGAGCATTCTTAGGCAAAAACACCCTTGACGTTGACGACCTGATGAAGACGCTCGGTCTGTGGGAACACCGCAACAAGATACCCAATCAGCTCTCAGGCGGTCAGCAGCAGCGCACGGCTATCGGCAGGGCTATTGTTAAAAATCCTGACATTCTGCTCTGCGACGAACCTACCGGCGCGCTGGACTATAAGACCTCCAAGGAAACCCTCGTGCTGTTTGAGGAACTCAACAAAAAATACGGCAACACAATAGTGATGGTAACACACAACGATGCTATCAAGAACATGGCGGATCAGGTCATCAAGCTGCGCGACGGTCAGGTACGCAAGAATTACATGAATGAGCAGAAGACCGCCGCCGCCGATCTGGATTGGTAAGACGGAGGTGCTGGCATGACAAAACAAAAAAAGGTCGGAAATCCTCTGAGAAAACGCCTTATCCGGGAACTGAAACAGGACTTCGGCAAATATTTGGTAGTCTTCATTTTCATATTCGCCACCATCGCCATGGTATCAGGATTTTTGGTGTCAGACATCAGTCTTAAAACCGCCTATGACGAGAGCTTTGAAAAGTACAGCGTCGAAGACGGACATTTTAACCTGCTTATGCCCGCCGGTGATGGATTTTTCGACGGAATGGAGAGACTGTACAAGGTTAAAGTGTACGAGAACTTTTACTCCGACCGCTATATTGATAACGGCGACAGCATACGCATCTACAGAATGCGCAGCGAAGCAAACCTCACCGATATATGGGAAGGCGAATATCCCGCAAATATAAGCGAAATCGCAATTGACCGGCTTTACGCCGAAAACAAAGGCATTTCCATAGGCGACGTCATAACGGTGGACGGCAGACGCTTCAAAGTAACCGGACTGGTAGCGCTCACCGATTACAGCGCACTCTTCAAGAACAACACCGACATGATGTTCGACGCGAACAAATTCACCGTCGCCCTTGTCAGCGACATTGACTTTGACGCTATACAATACAAAGACCTGAAATTCTGTTACAGTTGGACAAACAATGACCGCACCCTTTCCGATGAAGAATGCAGAGACAAAGCCGAAGACATCATGCATTGGCTCGCGGACCGTGCAGTAATCACAGACTTTCTCAAACGCGAAGACAATCAGGCAATATCTTTCACCGGCACTGATATGGGCAGCGACAAGGCAATGATAACGACAATGCTCTATATCGTTATGGCGGTAATGGCATTTGTCTTTGCGGTCACCACTTCCAGCACAATCGAACGCGAGGCAGCCATCATCGGCACACTCCGCGCTTCGGGCTACAGTCGCTCAGAGCTTCTGCGGCACTACATAGCCCTGCCGATAATCGTGTCGCTGGCAGCGGCTGTCGTCGGAAATATCTTAGGCTACACGCTGCTCAAGGATTATTTTGCCGCGCTCTATCTGCACAGCTATTCCCTCACCAAATACCGCACGGTATGGAGCGCCGAGGCATTCTGGCTGACCACTGTCGCGCCGCTTGCTATGATGCTCGTTGTAAACCTCATTGTAATAAGCGGCAAGCTCCGCCTGTCTCCCCTGAAATTCCTCCGCCGCGAACTGACAGGCAGCAACAGGAGGAAGGTCATTCATCTGCCGCATCAGATCGGATTTCTTACACGTTTCAGACTGAGAGTGATATTTCAGAATATTCCCTCCTATCTCACTCTTTTTGTCGGAATACTGCTCGCCAATATACTGCTGCTCTTTGGACTGATGATGTCACCGCTGATGGAGCATTTCCGCAGTGAAGTGCTGGACAGCAAGCTGGCAAATTATCAGTATGTTCTCAAAGCTCCCGTATCAACCGGCGACGCGAACGCCGAAAAATACTGCCTGACTGAGCTCGCCGACGAGCCATC
>ONWI01000082.1 GCA_900321515.1 uncultured Eubacteriales bacterium
CCCTCGAATAAAACTTCCTTGGCGAATACCGATTCGCCCGCAGCTTTACATTCCATGAGCTTCTCTCCTTTTGAGGAAGTACCTGTAGTTTTGGCACTTCTTTTGATTTCTGTCAAATTAATATTCATGCCATGTCCGGGATATGCATGAATTTTTCGTTAAGACATTGACAAATCCGGGAAAATATAAGATAATAGCATATGTAACGAAACAGATAAAGGAGTTTTTTGCAAATGGGTTATACTATAGCTGAAAAAATTATCAGGGCTCATCTCGTCGAAGGCGAGATGATTCAGGGGACCGACATCGGACTGCGCATAGACCAGACTCTCACGCAGGACGCAACCGGTACAATGGCGTATCTGGAATTCGAGGCAATGGGCGTTCCGAGAGTCAAAACCGAGCGCTCAGTGGCTTACATAGACCACAACACCCTCCAGACAGGTTTTGAGAACGCAGACGACCACCGCTTCATCCAGAGCGTTGCCAAAAAGCACGGCATATACTTCTCGCGCCCCGGCAACGGCATATGCCATCAGGTTCACCTTGAACGCTTCGGCATTCCGGGCAAGACACTCATCGGCTCCGACAGCCACACTCCCACAGGCGGCGGCATAGGTATGCTGGCAATGGGCGCGGGCGGTCTGGACGTGGCAGTAGCCATGGGTGGCGGCACATATTACATCACCATGCCCAAAATGGTGCGGATCAATCTGACAGGCAGGCTCTCTCCCTGGGTATCGGCAAAGGATATCATCCTGGAAGTTCTGCGCAGAATGTCTGTAAAAGGCGGCGTGGGCAAGATAATCGAATACGGCGGCGAGGGCGTAAAGACGCTTACCGTCCCCGAGAGAGCCACTATCACCAACATGGGCGCGGAACTCGGCGCCACGACATCTGTATTCCCGTCGGACGAAATCACCAAGAAATTCCTCAGCGCGCAGGGCAGAGAATCCGACTGGACCGAACTGAAAGCAGACGACGACGCGCATTACGACGAAATTCTCGAAATAAACCTCAGCGAACTGGGTCCGATGGCAGCGGCTCCCCATATGCCCGACAACGTGAAGTCTATCGACGAGCTGAAGGGACAGAAGATCGACCAGGTGCTCATCGGCTCCTGCACCAATTCAAGCTATCTCGATCTCATGCGCGTAGCCCGCATTCTCAAAGGCAAGACGGTTCACCCGGACGTAAGCCTCGGCATAGCCCCCGGCTCCAAGCAGGTATACAACATGCTCGCCGCGAACGGCGCCCTCGCCGACATCATCGCGGCAGGCGCGAGAATCCTCGAATGCGCCTGCGGTCCCTGCATCGGCATGGGTCAGTCGCCCAATTCAAAGGGCATATCCCTGCGCACATTCAACCGCAATTTTGAAGGCCGCTCCGGCACAAAGGACGGTCAGATTTACCTTGTTTCCCCCGAAACCGCAGCGGTTTCGGCAATCGCGGGCGTGTTCGCCGACGCGCGTGAGCTGGGCGAGGCCGTGGAAATTCCCATGCCCGAAAAATTCCTCATCAATGACAACATGATCGTTCCTCCCGCGCCGGTGGAGGAGATGGATTCGGTCGAAATACTCCGCGGACCGAATATCAAGCCCTTCCCCACCAGCGAGCCTCTGCCGGAAGCCATTGCCGCCAAGGCACTGCTTAAAGTCGGCGACAACATCACAACCGACCACATCATGCCCGCGGGAGCCAAGATACTCCCCTACCGTTCCAACATTCCGTTCCTCTCCAACTTCTGCTTTGCGGTATGCGACGAACAGTTCCCGGAGCGCTGCCGCGCCGAAGGCAAGGGAATAATTGTCGGCGGCAGCAACTACGGTCAGGGCTCGTCCCGTGAACATGCGGCGCTGGTTCCCCTCTATCTGGGCATCAAGGCGGTGATAGTCAAATCGTTTGCCAGAATCCACCTTGCCAACCTCGTAAACGCAGGCATAGTCCCGCTGACCTTCGCAAACGAAGCCGATTACGACACGGTTGACCAGATGGACGAACTGGAGATACCCGAAGTGCGCGAGCTTATCGGAAAATCCGAGATCACCGTCATAAACAAAACAAAGGGCACCTCCTTCAAGGTCAACTGCAATGTGTCGGAACGTCAGCGCGACATCATTCTTGCCGGAGGACTGCTGGACTATACCAGAGAGAACGTCAAATAGTAAATATTGTGAAGGTTGAAATATCATGTCAAAAAGCAAAACTATTTCGTTGTCAGTGATACGTCGGCTTCCGCGTTACTACAGATTTTTGCTTGAACTGAAAAACAACGGCGTCAACCGCATTTCTTCCAAAGGTCTTGCCGAAAAGATGGGTACGTCCGCCTCACAGATACGCCAGGACCTCAACTGCTTCGGAGGATTCGGTCAGCAGGGCTACGGTTACGACGTACCGAGGCTGTTCAATGAGATAAGCATCATCTTAGGGCTTGACAATCAGTATTCCGCCGTACTTCTCGGCGCGGGCAATCTGGGACGCGCCATACTCAATCATGTGGATTTCGCCTCACGCGGATTCAGGCTGACCGCGGTATTCGACATCAATCCCGCGATTATCGGCACAGAGATAGCCGGAATGACAGTCATGGACGCGGCAAAACTGGAAGAATACTGCAAATCAGTCAAAACGGACGCGGCTTTTATCTGCCTGCCCAAGGAGAGCGCGGAGCCGGTCGCGGATATTCTGTACAGATGCGGAGTGCGCGCCTTCTGGAATTTCAGCCACTATGACATTTCCATGAAATACCGGGACGCCGTTACCGAAAACGTGCATCTCAACGACAGCCTGATGACACTTTGCTGCTGCATGACCGAAAGCAGACAATCAAACAGCGGCGAATAATTCGCCGGAAAACATTCCTGACAAAAAAAGCATGCCATGCGCGCGGTTCCTTCCGCAATGCACGGCATGCTTTTTGAATGACAATCAGAATTATTTGATGGCAAGCTGCACGAACCAGATAATCAAAAGATGGAGCGGGTAAAAGGCATAGAACGCATATTTAACGAATATGCCTTTTCTGTCCTCTCTTTTGCCGTTTTTCCCATTGTAAAGCAGACACGGAATGCAAGCCAGCGGCGCGTACATCTGCTTCATCATGTAGTAAAAAAGCTCCGCGTCGGGATTTGCCACGAGCTTGGTCACGACATTGTAGAGATTAATCCGGCAGTAGTCCAGACTTCCGAATTCGTTCGGGACTACAATATAAAATCCAAAAAAGACAAATGTCAGTCCGGCAAAGCACAGCCACGCGACGACAGGCCGCTTTCTGAGCAGCCAGAATATGAGTATTGCCGCCACTCCGTACTCACCGTAATCTGTGCCCATCGCGAAGGCCGCAAGATAGCACATTCCGCATAACGGCAGTCCGAAAAGCGCGCACGCCTTTTTGTTTTCTGCGAGGCTGACTTTTCCGAGCCTGCGAAAAACCGCCTGCGGCAGACCGTTTAATGAATAAACGGCAGCAAGCCCGAAAAACAGCGTAAAGAATACGTTTATATTGTCCGGCGAATACCACGGGCTGCCGTGAACCAGATTGTACGGCGGCGTGCTGATTAACGCGAACACAGCCAGACGGGCAAGATATTTCGGCACGGAACGGGAGTAATAAGCCCCTTCCGCTATCATATAGCAGAATATGGGAAACGCCAGCCGTCCGACCGAACGCATCGGCCAGTAGGCGGGATCGCTTGGTTCAATCAGGAACGCGCCGATATGGTCGGTGAGCATTATCACCATAGCCAGACATTTCAGCGCATCAGCGTTAAATATGGTATTCGGCCGCATAACGCCGCCGATTTCGGTCATCACTTTATTGTCTTCCAAAATTACACACCGGCCTTTTCCAAGAATCTGTCGGGATAGCCCATCCGCAGATCAGTCATTTAATTCATGCCCCACCATCTCATAGTAGATACAGCGCTTAATAAAAAACTCAGGGTCGGCTGAAGGCAGATTATATGCCAGCACAGCCTTTACATAAGCCGCTTCGGGGGACATATCGTAAAATTTCTTAATTCCCGCGCTCTCCATTTCGGTCTGGGTGGAATAGATATCGCTTTCAAAGCTCTTGAACGAGCCAAGCCACAGATCAACGCCGCATTCACGGCACATCTCGGCAAATTTAGGCAGCGAGGAGCTTTTCCCCTCCGAGTATGCGGTGTATGCCGTAGCGCAATGGTATCCGTAATTAATCACCGCAGCATAGCCGCCCGGGTTTATCACGGAATAATCCATTCCCGGATAGGAGCGCAGGAGCAGTATTTTTTTCGCGCCGAAGTCCGTGTTCTTCCCGGCAATGGGCTTCAATTCATCCGACCCGCCGCACATCGAACGGACAGGCGGATTCAGCGGGGACAATACCGGAACAAACTCCCCGTTCAGCATTCTGCCGAAGCAGCTTCCGCCGTATGATGAAAACTCATCGGAATAGCAGTCCGCGGAACAAAGCCTTGTGGCAATATAAAATACCTGCGCCCCGTCAGAATTTCTGCGGTATGAAACAAATACTCCCCTCAGCCGGTTCCACGCGCTATTCAGGATGAAATCTACCGAAGCGCGGAAATTCGGGAGGGCATTGCTCTTTGGGTCATCCGGGGGACGGTCGGCAGCCGTCAGCACTATCGGGCATCCGGTATGCCGCATAAGCATTCCTATCGCGGCGGAGGTGTAAGCGAGCGTGTCGGAACCGTGGGTAATGATAATACCGTCGTACCCCGCCGTATCGGCTTCATTCAAAGCGCTGTAGAGCAATGACCACAATTCGCAGGTAAGGTTTTCGCTCAGAATGCTGTAGGGATTGATCACCTCAAACTCACAGTCATTATATTCCTGATACTTTTTACGGAATTCTCTTATCAGGACATACGGGGAATCGCCTTCTATTCCTCTAACGCCGTCGCTGCATGTGCTGCCGATAGTGCCTCCGGTCAGCACGACAAGTATTCCGCCGCTTCTGACAGTCATCAGTAGTTCTCCTTTTTTATTTTTTCTTTTTCAATTGCCTGAATGTATTCATTCGCCGTTTATGCTGAATATATTCTATTATATCCTCAGGAAATAGTCAAGTCAACAAAAATAAATGTCATGCCGCTGTTAGCATTGACTAATAGAATAAAAAATGTTATACTTGTCCTAAATAAGGGAGTAGTCGGCACGGATTTTCCGATCCGTGTGGCAAAGTCGACATACTGAAACTAATGTTTCCGGCTTTGTCTTGGGATACGCTGAATGACGGCGGAGCCGTCGGTTCCTTCCGCACAAAAGGATCATACCTGATGCGTACGGAATCGTTTTACCAGTGTTTATCTGTAAATGACGAGACTTATCTGCTTTTTTGAGGCGGGTAGGTTTCGTCTTTTTTGTTTGCTCTCTTACCATTACATAATACGGGGGAATTATAAAATGAATCTGTTCGATCTTTTCGTCATCGCCGTAGGACTATCAATGGACGCGTTCGCGGTATCGGTATGCAAGGGACTCGCCGTTCCGCAGGTCCGAAGGCGGCATGTGATGGCAGTCGGAATGTATTTCGGTGGATTTCAGGCGCTCATGCCGCTGATAGGATATCTTCTCGGCAAACAGTTTGAATCCATGATAACAAGCATAGATCACTGGATAGCATTTGTGCTGCTCGCGGTCATCGGCGGCAATATGGCGCGGGAAGCTCTTTCCGGAGGGGAAGATGAGGAGCCGGACGGCTCATTTGACTTCAGAACCATGCTGCCGCTCGCTGTTGCCACCAGCATAGACGCGCTTGCCGTGGGAGTGACCTTCGCGTTCCTGAAGGTGAGCATAATTCCCGCTGTGCTGCTTATCGGCGCTACAACCTTCGCAATCTCGGCCGGAGGACTGCGTGTGGGCAACGTATTCGGTACACGCTACAAATCCAAGGCGGAACTTGTCGGCGGCATTATTCTCATCTGTCTCGGAGGAAAGATACTCGTGGAGCACCTTTTCTTCGGAGGCTGAGTGCCCTGAAATAATAAATAAATGTCGCTGGACGCGGTTATTTACGACCGTATGCAGCGACATTTTTTAATATTATACCTCAATATATCTTCTTGTATGTCCGCGGGAACTGCAAAACGTCTCTGATATTGCTTATTCCGGAGACATACATGACCAATCTGTCAAATCCAAGACCGAATCCGCTGTGTTGAACGCTGCCGTATTTTCTTGTATCGAGATACTTTCCGTATGCTTCGAGCGGCATATTTCTTATGTTCATCGCCTCAACCAGCTTGTTGTAATCGGTCTCTCTTTCACTGCAACCGATTATTTCTCCGACGCCCGGAACCAACAGGTCGGTAGCCGCGACGGTCTTGCCGTCCGGATTCTGCTTCATATAGAATGCCTTCAGCTCTTTGGGATAATTGACCACGAACACCGGGCGCTTGAAGTATTCGTCGGTGAGAAAACGCTCGTGCTCCGTCTGGAGGTCGCAGCCCCAGAAGACAGGATATTCAAACTTGTGCTTGCTTTTCTCAAGGATACTGACGGCTTCCGTGTAATCGACGCGCACGAATTCGCTGTTTACCACATGATTTAATTTGTCAAGAAGTCCCTTTTCGATAAATTTATTGCAGAATTCCATTTCCTCAGAGCAATTGGCAAGGGCATCTTTAATGACATACTTGATGAATTCTTCCCCGATATCCATTATCTCATGAATATCGACAAAGCACACTTCAGGTTCAACATGCCAGAATTCAGCGACATGTCTTGGCGTGTCGCTTTTTTCGGCGCGAAAAGAAGGACCGAATGTATAAATTCTGCCCAGACCGCCCAGAGCAGCCATTTCGCCCTCGAGCTGGCAGGAGACAGACAAGCCAGCCTTTTGTCCGAAATAATCGTCGCGATAATACTCTTCCTCAGATTTATATGACGCGTTCCAGGGCTGGGTGGTAAGTCTGAACATTTCGCCGGCGCCCTCGCAATCGCTTTCAGTGATTATCGGGGTATGAACATAGGTGTAACCGTTATTGATGAAGTAACTGTGAACAGCGTAAGCGAGCCTGGAACGAATTGCGAGACCCGTCTTCATCAGGTTGGTTCTGGTTCTCAGATGCGGGATAGTGCGCAGAAAATCCACGCTTGTTTTCTTTTTTTGAAGCGGATAAGAGGAAGGACAATCGCCCAGCATCTCGATATTTTCCACTTCCAACTCAATAACGTTTCTTTCTGACGGAACCAGAATGCCGGTTGCCTTTAATGAAACACCAAAATTCAGAAGCGGTTTGATAACCCGTTTATAATCTTCCTCGGACATTTTATCCTGATGTATAGTCAACTGAAGATTCTTAACGGTAGTAGTCCCGTCATTCAACTGAATGAATGTCATAGGCTTGACTTCGGCGGAGGTTTTCACCCAACCGCACACTGTAACCGTCCGGTTAACATAATCGGAAACATTTGAAAACAGCCTTGAAATATCAATATGTTCCATATAAATAAACCCACCTAACTTTTCAATCATTCCATATTTGGATTAAAGAAAATATATAAAATTAACTTTTATATTATCACAAAAACTGTGATTTGTCAATAGAAAGCGCCCGTGTTTCACGGAAATCAATTTTAAAAAGAAAGCGCGGAGCGCCGGAACTAGCGAGCGTATGCGAGCGTGGGAGTCCAGGGGGTCTGGACCTCCTGGCGGGTCAAGGGCAG
>ONWI01000067.1 GCA_900321515.1 uncultured Eubacteriales bacterium
CGAGCGTGGGAGTCCAGGGGGTCTGGACCTCCTGGCGGGTCAAGGGCAGAGCCCATCGCTGCAACGCGCTGCGACGCAAATCAGGCTCAGGCGCCACCGATAAAGCGCCTTATCCAAATTTTCCTGACCACGATTTACGTGCGCTTTAGTGAACTTCAAACACGACCAACTATAATTGAGTCCAAAATTGATTTCCGTGTTCTGACGGATTTGTTGACTTTTTTATGTTTTAGATGTATAATTTTATTATAATAATTGTGCGCAGTCGGTTGGTAAGCAATAATGCCGCAAGGTATCTGGCTTCATCCGGCGTCGCCATCCGCACACGCGGAGATTCCGAACAGGTTCTAATATGACAAATGGAGGATTATCAGAAAAATGGGAATTGGTTATTCGCTTTTTTGTAAAAAATGCGGGTATTCGCGCAATTTATTTGCGGGATGCGGAATGATGTATAATGAGGTGCTGCGCAAACTGACGGAGGAAGCTAAGCGAGGGGATCACGGTGAGCGGCTCAGAGAATTGTTTGAGCAGTACCCAAACGGCTGCATAGACGCTATGAACAATATCTATTACTGTCCGGACTGCCGCACAGTTGAATGTGACAGCAGGCTGGACTTCTACAGACCGAAGGATGCTTCACGGGAAGCTGAGGATGATATATTCGCCCCGGACATGGACGAATTTGTGCTTGTCGAAGCGCACGGACATCTTTGTCCGAAATGCGGCAGGCTCATGAATGAAGTCATGCGCCTCACCGAAAACGAGCCTGTCAGCTGTCCTGTATGCGGAAGTGTCATGGAAAGCGGACGTATGCTGATGTGGGATTGAATTTTTCCCCGGATGGGGAGAACGCTCTTAGAGCCTTATGCAGGTTAAGATTAGGATAAAACTAATGTTTTTTTGAAAACCCCCTTGACAAATCTTAAAGTGCTGATATAATTGATATAAAGCTGAATACCAAAAAGACTGTGAAGGGAACAAGACACAGCCTCGGCGTCTCAGAGAGTCGGCGGTCGCTGTAAAGCCGATGTCACGAGCTGTGTGTATAACTCATCCCGGAGTTTTTCGTCCGATTAATTTAAAATGTAGGGCGGAACGTCCCGGCAGCGTTATTTGCCGGAGCCTTGTTTGAGGCTCACTGAGGGCGTAATTCTGTTCATATGAATGGATTCGCCGAAATCAGGGTGGTACCGTGTGGAATGTTTTTTAGTGTGTAAAAATATTCTTCGCCCCTGCTTTGCTGTGTATTTGCGGCGGCAGGGGCGTTTTTTGTTGCCTTTGGATTTACAGATTTGTCAAGGCGTTCAGTTTTGTAATTTATTATTTTTTGCAGGAGGCATCATTTATGAAAGGATTTGAAAAATACACTCCTTTCGGACGTGTGACACAGCTCAAGGATCGCAGATGGCCGGACAATCTCATCGAAAAGGCGCCGGTCTGGTGTTCTGTCGATCTTCGCGACGGAAATCAGGCGCTTGTTGACCCGATGAATCTTGATGAGAAGATCAAGATGTTCCGCGAACTGGTGAGAGTCGGTTTCAAGGAAATAGAGGTCGGATTCCCCTCGGCAAGCGAAACCGAGTATGAAATTCTCCGCGCGCTTATCGAACGCGATCTCATCCCTGACGACGTGACGATCCAGGTGCTTGTTCAGGCGAGAGAACATCTTATCCGCAAGACATTTGACGCTATCGACGGCGCGAAAAATGTTATCGTACATTTCTACAATTCCACATCCACACTGCAGCGCAAGGTGGTTTTCCACAAGGATATGGACGCGATTACCGAGATAGCTGTCAACGGAGCGAAGCTCATCCGTGAGCTGACCGACAAGATGGACACGTCAGGCATGAATATCCGTTTTGAATACAGCCCTGAGAGCTTCTCCGGCACGGAGCCTGAATTCGCCGTGTCGATCTGCAACGAGGTTGCCAAGGCAATAGGCGCGGACAAGGAACACCCGATTATTTTCAATCTTCCCTCTACCGTCCAGCTTTCCACCCCGAATATCTTTGCCGATCAGATCGAGTATTTCTGCCGTCACATAGATAACCGCGAGGCTGTCATCGTGAGCGTTCATCCGCATAACGACCGCGGTACGGGCGTTGCGGACGCTGAGCTTGCGCTGCTTGCGGGAGCCGACCGTATTGAGGGTACGCTCTTCGGCAACGGCGAGCGCACCGGCAATGTCGATATTGTCACCGTAGCGCTGAATATGTTCAGCCAGGGAATAGATCCCATGCTTGACTTCAGCGACATAAAGCGCACACGCGCAATTTACGAGGAATGCACCAGAATGCACGTGCATGAGCGCACTCCGTATGCCGGAGATCTGGTCTTCACCGCCTTTTCCGGATCACATCAGGATGCTATCAAGAAGGGCACCGACTATATGGCGGAAAGCGGAAGCGACAAGTGGGAAGTTCCCTATCTGCCTATTTCACCCGCCGACGTCGGCAGGGAATATGAGCCAATAATCAGAATCAATTCCCAGTCCGGCAAGGGCGGCGCTGCATTCATTATGCAGCAGATGTTCGGCTACAACATGCCGAAGGGAATGCACCCTGAATTCGGCTACTATGTCAAGAAGGAAGCCGACGCAAAGGGCAAGGAGCTGTCGCCGCAGGAGATATTCATGCTCTTCGACAAGCAGTATCTCCACGCGCGTTCACCGTACGCTCTGGGCAAGCATGAACTTTACAATACGGTGTCCGAGAACGAGGACGAGTCGGTTACAACATTCCGTGGCACGCTCAGGTGTCACAATCAGGAGATAGCCATTGAGGGCGTAGGCAACGGACCTATTGACGCTTTCTTTGAGGCATTGAAGAAACTGGGCATTCCAAACTTCAAGTTCATCAGTTATCATGAACACGCAATCGGCACCGGCGCCGATGCCAAGGCATGCGCTTATGTTGAGCTGCTCACTCCCGAGGGAGCGAACGTATTCGGTGTAGGCGTACACAGCAATATCAACATAGCTTCCATCAAGGCCGTTGTCTGTGCTGTCAACCGCGCCCTCAATATTGACCACGTTTACAATAACTGATTTTTTGTCAGATTTACTTCTTTAGCTGATAAACAATACAAAACCGGCGTGACCGTAATAATCACGCCGGTTTTGTGTTGCTCTGCCAAGTCAGGCACCGTTATTCCCGACGGTGCTCTTAGAATCAACTGAATCTTGTTTCAATGAATTTGTCTGAACAGCACGGAGAATAGATGAATCTGTCCATGTGGTCGCCGGTGAAGAAGTATTTAGGCGGCGGCGGTGGAGAGTCGTATTTGAATGTGTCCACCAGCACGAGCTTTATTTTCATGCGTTCGGGAATGATGCTTTTGATGTATACGCTCGCGCCGCAGCCCGCCTCTATTCCGTCGCGCTTCTCGGCAAGCCCCGCGAGGTTGGGCATTATCTCCACAAATACTCCGTATTCCTCTACTGAGCGGACTATTCCGGTAACGGTCTCTCCTATGTTGAACAGCGCGGCGTTTTCCGCCCATGTACCCAGAAGCTCGCGGTGGCTGAGAGAAATTCTGCCGTCGCGCTCCTTTGCCCGGACAATGGCTTTTATGTCCATTCCAACTGTGAATCTGTCCGAGGGGTGGGATATTCTTGACACCGACATTGTGTCAATGCTCATAAGGGACGGAATGCC
>ONWI01000126.1 GCA_900321515.1 uncultured Eubacteriales bacterium
CCGACCAACCTGAGAAGGTGTGTCCCGGCGCGGTCATGTCTTGTTCAACTGAGATATTCTCTGTGCCTGTCGGGTACTCCTGTGTTGGCGGAATACCGGAGACTCCCGCGGGAATATTGCCTGTCAGCTCATAGGATACCGAGTATCCTCTTGTCCACATCGCGTAAAGCTCAGCGCGGAAGCTGTTCTCAACGGGATGAATGCAGTCGGAGAGATATACATACACTCCCGATTGTGTCCTTTGCAGCATGGCGGAAGGCTCATTCGGAACGGTGCTCCAACCGAGGAACAGATATCCCTCGCGCTGTGGCGGTTGGGTTATATTCTCGCCCTTGTCACTGAATATCTTTACCTCTTCCCCGCCTCGGTTGAAATCCGAAGCCTCAAAAAGGTCGCTCGGATTCTTTGTGGGCATATTGGTTACGGTATCGTCGCCCGCGTTCTCGTGGAACGCCACGCTGTAGCGCGGCTCCCAGTTGGCCGTCAGAAGGAATTCATAGTCGCTTGTGTCATTGAGCAGCCTGTTTTTATGGATCCGGAACGCGTCCTGTCCATAATGGCTGACCGGATACGCATGCGTCTTGGCGCTGCCGCTTGCGTCATTCCAATGTAAAGTCCAGCCGGTGTAAACATAACCCTTGGCAGTCAGTTCGCCCTTTTCAAGCGGATAATAACCTGCCGCGTTGTTATCGCCCTCTGCGGAGCTTAATACGCCTTCCATTTCTGACTGAGTGTAACTAAACACCCATTGTCCATCCAACAGATGGGCTGCCGGCATGGAGTCGGAAAGATATTCCCCGTTGACAAGTGCCGCCTGATTGGGATCATAGACAATATTGTACACCGGTGTCGGACTCCATATCGCGTAAACATAGGCGCACATAAAGCCCTTGTAGTCGTAAGGAGCGGTGTCGGAGTATTCCGCGTGGGTACACGCATCCTTCGGCACTGCCGGGCCTATATGGTTGCGGTGAAGCAGTCCGTCAAGTCCTTGTGTCACATCATAATACGGATCGGTGCTCCAGCCCGCGAAATAGTAACCTTCGCGCTTCGGTACAGTTGCCTTGAATACCGCCGTCGCGGGATTGCCTGTGAAAAGCCCTTCCTCCTTGAGCGGAGAATAATCGGACGATGGCATGTTGGTCACATTATCCCCGTTCGGGAAGAATTTCACAGCAAACTGCGGCTTCCATACGGCGGAGAGCAGGAATTCGTTGTCAACCACATCGCCAAACCAAGTGGGATAAATTTTGAAGGAATTGTCCTGTGCGTCCACAGAGTAGAAGCGGCCGCTGGTGCCATCAGTGGATTCTCTGATGTAGGTAAGCTGCCATCCGGTGAAAATATATCCCTTGGCGGTCAGATAACCGCGATGAAGCGGATAGCCTTTGTTCGCCGCGATGTCAGCGTTCAATTGCGTCTGCGTGAGGACCTCTTCCCAGACCATATCCGGGTCTTTCGCCCCGGTATATTGGCCCACAAACGGGTCATTGATAAGCCCTTCCTCGTTCGCGTCGTAGAAGATGTAATACACAGGTTCGTCGTTCCAGACCGCGTAGAGGTCAGACCGCAGGAAGCCCTGATCGGCATCGTTGTAATCGGCAGTGGTGAATGAGCTCTTGTAGACGGTCACATTCTTGATGCCCTTGACGAAGCCCTCGCCGGTCGTGCCGTCAACGGCAAAGTTATAGTCCGGTTTGGTGCTCCAGCCGGCGAGGTATTTGCCCGATTTTGTCGGCACAACGCTCGGCTTGAAGACCTTTCGTCCGCTGACAAACGCCTTGCCCTGCACAACGTCACTCTCGCACAGGGTGTTGTCTCCGTCGTGGAAGACCACTTTGTACTGCGGCTCCCAGTGGGCGGCAAGGAAGAATTCCAGATCAGGACATTCGGTGGGATTGATCCAGCCCTTGTAGATGCCGTAGTTGCTGCGCTCCCGGTTGTAATAGTGAGTCAGCAAGCGGGTGCCGTAGCTGTTCCACGTCATGTCCCATCCGGTGAACTTGTAGCCCTTGGCAGTGAGAACCGTGTTCCTGTCAAAATTGTAATATTTGCCTGTGATATTCTCCACCTGCTGATGAGTGAGGAAGACCGTCCAGTCGGTGGACATCTCATGTCCCGTCATTTCACCGAGATATTCGATACCGGGATAGGCTTCACTGTCGCTGTTTTCATCGAAGTAGAGAGTGTAGTATTCATGCCGGCTCCAAACGGCGTAGAGCTTCGCTGCCAGATAGCCTTCGTTGAGCAGGGCGTCAAAGTACGCGTTGGTGAAGGCCGTCTTGGGTACACTGGGGCCGAGATGATTGCGGTGCAGCACGTACGCCATATGCTCGGGGTGCTGATCCACATCGCAGTCGGGCTTGGTACTCCAGCCGATGAAGTAGTAGCCGCTGCGCTTGGGAGCGGAGGCACGGAATACCTTGGTCACACTGCTGCCGAATTGCTTATTGCTGACCATACTGCTGTAGGCCGGGTCGGGCATGCCTGTAACCGAGGGATCGTCGGTACCGGGGTAATAGAAGACCTGATACTGTGGCTCCCACACAGCATAGAGGTAGAATTCCTTGTCAACGCAGTCATTCTCGTTAAACCACGTGTGGTAGATGCCGTAGTTGCTGTTGAAGCCGCCCGA
Organism: uncultured Eubacteriales bacterium; assembly: GCA_900321515.1. Classification (GTDB taxonomy): domain Bacteria; phylum Bacillota; class Clostridia; order Oscillospirales; family Acutalibacteraceae; genus RUG762. Next base: position 2,636 of record ONWI01000126.1, read on the forward strand.
GTTGTTGACGCGGTAGCGATAGGGACCGGAAATATAATTTTCCGTGCTTCCCTTACGGTTGTAGTACATATCCCAGCCGACGAACTTGTAGCCGTTGGCGTACAGCTTGGTATGGGTCAGGGGATAATAGCCGTCCACCATTTTCTCCGTCATGCCTTCTTCAAAGACATATTCATACCATCGGCCGTCCTCATTGACTGACATACCGCCCAGCGGGTTGGTGTTGCCCGCTTCGTCAACGGATGTGAGGTATTGGCCTTTCCACGGGGCGTTGTCCAGCCCGTCGAGTTTTTTATCGTAATAGAGGGTGTAATGTCCCTTCGGCTCCCACACGGCATAGAGACGCGCCACCAGATAGCCGTCGGGATCCTTGTCGGCGTTAAATGTCGGCTCGGTAAAAGCGGTCTTGGGGACGGTGGGATTATGGCCGCTGCCATAGCGGAGAATCTTGGCCGTTTCTTCGGGCTTGCAGTTGGGGTCAGTGCTCCAACCCCTGAAATAGTAGTTGGTTCTGACAGGCTCGGTGCCGTTGAATACCTTGTCGGAGCCTGTGAAATTGTCGGCTGTCACCACACTGCTGTCGGAAGGCATATTGGTGACGGTTTCGCTGCCGGCATTCGGCTTGAATTCCACCACATACTGCGGCTCCCATTGGGCGGTAAGCACATATCGCATGGACTGATCGTCCTTGAGATTGCTCGTATGGATGCCGTTCTTATCGTTAGACACCGAGAGCAGACCGGATACTTTCTTGGCAGTGCCGGCATGGTCGATGACGGTAAGCTCCCAGCCCGTGAACTTGTAGCCCTTGGCCTTGAGATAGCCCTTTTTGACGCGCAGATACCGATTGGTGCCGGAAGTCACAAAGAGCGTGTCGTCTGTTGTGTCGGCAATGTCGTCATTGGTGTAGACTTCCTGCCACACACCGTCGGTCTGGCTCCATTCCAGCGTGGCGTCATTGTCATTGGGGTCGGCCGTCCATGTGCCTTCCTCCCCCTCGACGGCACTGTCAGTCCACACCAGATCGGTGAGATGAGAGTCCTCGGCGCGGAGGAAATCCCGTTTGGTTTGCAGGGCGGCGAAATTGGGGTCATATTGCAGGGTGTAGGTATAAATCGGCTCCCAGATGGCCGTCAATGTGACGATGGTGGGATTGGCAACCTTTCCTTGATAGATCAGGTTGGTGGAGTAAATGCCGTTGTCGGAACTTGCGTCGGTGACGGTAAATGTGCTGGTTTGTTCGAGCACATAATATCCCCGGAAATAGCCCTGCGTTTCGTGCAGGTATTCCTTGGTGCCGGTGTCGGTGTCGGGATCGTAATCGGCATTGAGAACATAACGCTTGGCTGTCCAGCCCTTGAAGTGGTATTTGTCCGATACGAGCAGACCGTTCTTGACCTTGAAAGCTGAACCTGTACCGCTCGGGAAATAATTTTCGGTATTGCGGATGTCGTCCTCGTCGTACACGTCCTCCCAGATGTTCCGGTCGGCCTTCCAGTTGTCGCTGTTGAGTCCGGCGTCATCGGCTCGGAGATACTCACCGGCAGGATAGCCCTCCTGCGAGAGTCCCGCGAGGTTGCGGTCATAGCGGAAGGTGTAGGTATTCAGCGGCTCCCAGACGGCGTAAAGCTGCGTGTAAAAATAGCCGCCGTTGGTATTGTCATAGGCCGGATGGCTGAGACTGGAACTGTACACACCCACATTTCCTGTGCTGGTATCAGTGAGGATATCACTGCTGCCCGGCAGCGTATCGGCACGCAGGCTCCAACCCCGGAAATTATACTTGGGGCGGGAAGGAGTCGTGTACCCTACCGCCTTTCTCTGGTCGTAATCTTCATCGTAAGTCCAGCCGGAGTTGCCGGTGTTCGGCGCGTCATACAAGGGCGAAGCGGCGGTGAAATTGGTAACCGTCGCCACTTCATCGGAGGGGACGTTCATGTCAAACTTCACCATGCGCTGCATTTCCCATCTGGCGGTAATGATAAACAACGTGTCGCAGGCATCATCCAGATCACCCTTGTAAATGCCATGCTGGTAATTTTCCGGATGGCTCAGGTCAACGGAAAAAGTCGTTCCCTGATTTCCCTCAAACCCGTAGGTGACTCCGTTATAGGTGATGGTGTCAGTGGCAGTCGAAGCATTGTCGGTCGTGTAACTCTTGACTTTCCAGCCCTTGAAGACATATCCCGTAGCGGTGGGCATACCGTTTTTCAGCTTGAGATATTGAGAGCTGCCGGATTTAAAATACATATCCTCCGTGATCTGGTTGGAATAGAGGCTGTACTGCCACTGCCTCAGCGATTCATTAGCCACCGCAGGGTAGAAGTCATCGTCGGTCATTTCTTTAAACGTGCCGACAAAGTAATCCTGTGTGATGGTTTCGCTGCTGCCCACCTTCTGCGGTCTGCTCAGACCGTCCCCGTAGGTGTTTCCGGCGTTAATGTTGAAGAGGAAGGTGTACAGCGAATACTTGTGCCATCTGGCGCGTAAATACACCGTCTGATTCATGCCGTTGGTGTCCGTTGATTCAATCCAGTTGGTGGGCACCTTGAAATTGGCCTCTTTTTCGTAGCTGGTGGGGCCATCGTTGGGACCGTAGCAAATATACCAACCGTCAAAGCGGTAACCATTCGCCGACAAAGCCGACAACTGGTAGCCTGAATTGGCCTTAATCGTGTCATAATTTTGTTTGACGGTTTTTGTTTCCGCGTTCATTTCCGCCGGGAAGCCGGTAACGCCGGGCACGTTATTTGCGTCGGAAATCACATTGTCAATCGAGTAGTCGGGAAGGTAGATAAACTTGTATTCATTCGGCGTGTACACCGCGTACACTGTCGCCTCAAACACACTGGACGTACCGGTTTTCTTTGCAAAATCACTGATGGGAACGGAGGTGACGACCGGCTGATTCTGCTGCTGACCAGCGATCTTCTTCTCGGTTGACCAGTCGCCTGAAAAGGTGTAATGAGCAAGCGAGGGATTGCAGTTGTCAGGCTGCGTAAAGGTGAAGGTATCGCCCGGCTGAATGGTGGAAAGCCATACAGCGCCGCTCTGGGTTTTGGAGCCCGTACTCGGCGACACGTCAAAATTCACCTGCAGGTTTTTATACCACTGCCCGTAGATATCAATGACATATTCGCTCTTATCCGCCGACAAGCGGAATTTCGTTGAAAACTTGTCGATGGACACCTGGCTGGTGTTGCCGTCCTTGATGTTGGCGGTAGAACTGTCGGCCTCTGTGCTGTAGCCCACAAATTCGTAGCCCTTGGTGTACATATTGCCGGAGATGGTGGCCGTGATGTTCGCCGCGCTCCCGGATGCGTAAAGCTCGATGGTACCGGTCGCTTCGGACGGCGTGGTCGCGCATTCGGCGTTGTTGGCGTGGGGAATGATCCGGTAATTCCTCTTCCATTGGTCGCGGACGGTGAAATTCTCACCTTTGCCCGCGAAGTCATCCGCGGCAAAGGTACCGCCCGCCGCGATCGTTTTGATCGGTTGGCCAGCGGCGTCGTAAAGCGTCCATCCGGAAAAGGTCAGTCCATCCTCGGTGGGTGAGAGATTTGTCAGGCCGTTCACAGTGGTGCCGCCGTTGTTGGACAATTCGCGGTAGTCGGTCTCGGTTTTGTACACATCAAGCTGCGCCTGCGTCGGATTGTTAAACGCGCCCGGGCGGTTGAGTTGCGCGGTAATGGTGTATTTCTCCGGTTCGTATATGGCTTTCAGCTGAATGGTAAAGCGGTCGTCATTCATGTAGGCAAGGCCGTTATTGGCTGTCTTTTTAAACTGGCTGACGGACAATGAATTGACGGCAGCCGCTTGTGATATATCAGTGCTGCTATTGAGCACCAGCCGGACACCGTTGTAGCCATTGACCGATTTATATTTTACGTCGCCGGAATCCGAAGCGGCAGTTCTGACCGATTCTCCCGACCCGGCTTTGTAGAAGGTGTTGACGTCTCCGGTATAGCTGGGAAGATAGTAAAAATCGGTATGATCACTGCCGGAATACACCTGGTTGCCCTTTTCGTCGTAACCGTTTATCACCCCATAGCGCAGTCGCTTTCTCCATTGAGAATGAAGATTCATGCTCTCCAACTCATTATCCGCAACGGTAATCTTAGCGTTGGAGTTGTACGAAGTGCCACCGCCGTTCTGTTCGGTGGTCCATCTCAGGTCATGTCCTTCTTCTGTGATTTTCTTTGTCTTGAAGGCTTCACGATTGACATGCTCTGTGGATTTGGTGGGCTTACCGTCGGTCAGGTGGAGAGAATCGTAATAGTTGACTTCGAGAGTGTCGCCCCACACGGCATACAGATTCAGCACATAGGCGTCCTCACTCCCGACATACTCCGTCACTTTGGTGACAAAAACATTCACAGAGGTTTTTTCATAAACATCGGAAAAATCCGCGTCCGGCTCTGTTGCGCCCTTCGTCCGTGACCATCCCCGGAAGCACTTTTTCTCGGTGGGATCCGAGGGGAACGGAATGGGAATGGCGCTGGAGTCAGGATAGTTTTCAAGCTTGTATGTCCTCTGCCCTTCGTCCGGATCTCCCGTGTAATAGGTGGTATCATAATAAATCTTAATATTTCGTTTCCACACGGCGACAAGATGGCAGACCATATTGGTGCCGTCAGAGGTGAATTGATTGGCGGCAATCTCCGCGCCGGGATTAACCGTCGTACTCTTACCGACGATCTTCCAATTAACAAATGTCGCGCCCTTGGCTGTTGGCGTTGTGCTGACGGCAGTCCTGCCCGTACTGCTGGGCAGGCTGTTGTCGCCGTAAGTGGTTCCCGTGGAAAAGGTCTCGCCTTCCACATTGTCCACATTCGCGTTGTAAGTGATCACATAATCATCGGCTCCGGCAAACACATCCAGTGAAAGCACGGTACCCGCAGCCATAGTAACAAAGGCCGCCAGCATAGCCGTAATGGCAAACAGCTTGCGCTGCACACCTATGGAAATCAGACTGCCGCGCCGCTTGGCTTGCCCGCTTCGACCCGATGAGTATATCCGTTTGGTACTGCTCATAACGATACCTCCGCATTGAAAAATAGTAGATAGAAGACATTGGAAATACGATATAATGATAACAAATCCGGCACTTATTTATATAATTGTAACATATTATATCCAACAAGTAAATAGTTATTAAATATTTTCGCCATTGTGCATAAAAATTCAGTCCAAAATCATCTACAATAAAAGGCTCCGTTCTTTTTTGATGTCATACAGTAACTTTTGCTTGTAGCGCGTTCAGTATCTTTACAAATGAGAAAAAAGGAGTAAAATAACATACTGTCATTGTTTTGGCACATCTTGCTTCAACTGTGTTTTCTCATATATTCCGCTGTTTTATGCAGCGTATCCCAGCGGTAAATCTGCTCCAGATGTCCCTCAAAGTCCAGACCGTATCTTCTTTGCAGTATATCAAACTGCTCTTTCAGCTCCGCCTGACGGGTACGCTCTGTGTCCGACAGATAATCGTCGAAGCTGAGCTGCCTTTCATATTCTGTCGAAAGGTGATAAATGCCTATGCCAATCAGTCTTATCGGGCGTTTTTTCACCTGTTCAAAAAGCTGTAATGCCTCTTTATAAATCTCGATCGCAGATTCACAGGACATTACCGCTTTGGAACGGGTGATGTTTTTCATATCCGAAAAAGTAATTTTTAAGGTAACGCCTTTCCCGTAAAGCCCGTAACACTTCGCGCGGTTGTCTACACACAGTGAGAGTAAAAAGAGTACGTCTTTCAGCAGGACGTCATTCGAGACATCCTCTTGAAAGGTCAGCTCTCTGCTGATGGATTTCGCGTTCTGCGGCAGATAAGGTACCACCTTTCGGTCATCCATACCAAATGCGATCTGTGTAAGCCATTGTCCCTGCTTCCCGAGCAGACGGATGACTTCCTCACGCCTTTCCTGTATATCACGGACGGTGTGAATCCCCGCGGCGTGCAGCTTCCCGGCGGTTTTCACTCCTACCGTATAGAGTGAGCGCACATCTCTTTCCGTCATCAAATGCATAAATGCCTTTTCATCCGGTATTTCAAAATAGCCGTCCGGCTTTTTCTCCTCGCTGGCCGTTTTAGCGGCTGTTTTGGAATAAGCTACGCCGACGGAGCAGCTCAGTCCCAGCTCATCACGCGTTCTGCG
>ONWI01000021.1 GCA_900321515.1 uncultured Eubacteriales bacterium
CATCAGACGTCACTTCAGGCGCGTCATATGCGGTTTTAAACGCTATATCAGGCGAAACTTCCGGAGTGTCCGAAACCGGCGCATTCTCCGTATCGGCAACCGGCGCGGCTTCGCTGGCTTCGGAATGTGACTTGGATTTCTTCTTTTTTGACTTTGTTTTCTTGCCGCCTTTTTTCTTTTTGGAGTCGTTTTGGTTCTTTTCGACGTTTTCTTCTTTCTTTTCGCTCTTTTTCTTCTTTGCGGATCTGTTTTCTTCCTCTTCAAACTCAATGCGGTAATTCTTTTCTCTGATAGCGTTATCGACCTCGCTGAATACTCTGTCAACCTGATCAATCGCATTCAGGAACAGGAACCAGAGCGCAGCGTAGAATATCGGGGCAATGCCAAGCCTTAAGAAATCACACAGACCCGAGCTGTAAAAACCGTCGCCGCCGCCCTTAATCCAGATTTTGGTAATAAAGAATACCAACGGCATCACGATATTTATGCTGAGTCCTACGAGCGCCAGCATTTTAAATGAATCGGAATAGCTGCGGCGGATCATATTCTGATTGAGAACAGTCAGTATGAACATCGCCGCAAATACGCAGGCAATCAGCCAGCCGAGATATACGACATAGAATATCGACATGGCAACAGGGTATTTGCCGCTGTGCAGCATCTGATCGGAAAAGCGATAGAGCACATCATATATCAGCATTCCGTAATAAGCCAACCGGACATATTCGAGATAGATCAGGGGCTTGACGCCGAATCGCGGCATATTCTCGCCGCAATTCATAAAGTAAATGTAATACGATACCAGTATAAGTCCCAGACAGCAGGCGAGATCCATTATAATCAGCCCATTGGTAAGAGTATCCATTGCTTGGCTGCTCTTGCCTGTGAGCTTCATCACGTCGCCTGCCGCGCCGAGAATTCCGCTGAGTATTATGCTGTAAACAAAAAATATTCCGTCGCTCAGGCAGTCATTGATAAATATTCTGCCGTCAAGACCAATCTGTCTGTTGCCTTTCAAAATAAATCATTCCTCAACAATTAATTTTGCATAAGCTGCCGCACATAAATGCACAAAATTATAATAGCACAAAAAGCAGGTTCATTCAAGGCTAAATTGCAAATGAGAATAAAAATTTACCGATAATCCACAATTATCTCATGTCAACGTCTCCGCCGTATGTATCGTCGAAGTCATCGCTTAATCCGTCGCCGTCCGTAATTCCGGAATCATCGTCAAAATCGTCGCTGAATCCATCGTTAAAGCCGTTACCGAAATCATCGTCGAAGTCATCGTTAAAATCGTCGTCAAATCCGTCGCCGAAGCTGTCCGCAGTCTCAGAATAGCCGTCGGGGTCCTGTGCCATTGTCTGATTGTACATCCTGTTGTATTCAGCTTCCGCGGCTTTTCTGCCCGGGTCAACCTTTTCCTCCGATTCAAAGCCATATCTGGAATTCATGTCAAAAGAATACCTGTCCATATCGGTGTAAAACTGTCTGGCATTGTTTATCCCTCTGAAGTTGTAAGGATCCTCCTCCGGCGGCTTTTCGTACACTCCTATGCGGCTGCGCTGCTGTTCATTGGTATTGCTTATTGCGTCAATAAGGTCGTAAAGTTCGCTCTCAGCCGCACGAATCTCGTCAATATTCCTTGGCGCCTTGATGTCTCCGGGTCGTATGCGGGTATCTGTGCTAACCGTGCTGATATATTTTCGCATACGGTCATATTCTATCTCGGTCTCTCCGGGGCGGTTCTGCTCCTCTATCATTTTTCTGATGTCAGAAGCAAGTGTGGGCGTACCTATACCGTCCTGCTCCGGGTGGTATTCCGGCTCGGGGATAACATAAACCTTGGGTCTGAAACTTGGAAGCCGCCAGCGAAATTTTGCAAATCCATCCGCGATTGCAGCGAACAGTCCCTGAATACTGCCCTCAGGAGGCAGCTCTTCATTATTCTTATCCTGTTCCTCGCCTGCGCTCAGACCGTCTCCCGAAATATCTCCGTTTTCCCGGTAGACTTCGTAAATATCCCCTTTATCAAACATATTGTCATCTGCGAAAGCTCGATTATCCGAAAAATCCCCATATCCTCTGTCGTCCTGAAAATCAAAGATATTGGACCCGTCGTCGGAATTGTTCAATTCCGTACGCCGTTCGCCCATATAATCATAATTATATCCGGCGTAATGTCTCTCCGGGCGGTATGCCTCATCAGATGGCTGACCGGCATCTTCCCGCGCCCGATCAGTATAATTTCCGACTGAATCACTGTAGTCAGGCTGCAATTGAGCCTCGGGCATCACAGGCTTTTCCGTTTCATCCGGCGGAACCGCGAAGCCCTCGTCAACAGCACTGTCGAATTCATGTGCAAATAATGCGTCGGAGCCATCCACCGAGGATTGACGTGTGTGTCCGCCCTTGCCGGTAAATCGGTCTGTAACAGCCTTGAACAGCGCCCTGAAGCCCGCTTTCAGATCGGTCGTATCGCGCTGATTTAATTGCTTTTCGGGGGATTCTCCGGCTGCACCGTTCAGATGTTCGTCAGGGATCTCCCCTCCGTCGTGATAATCCGGCATGTCGTCCTGCCGACCGTTATTGAAGCCGTCGTCAAAGCCGTTGCTGAATCCGCCGTCAAAATCGTCGTCGAATCCGTCG
>ONWI01000026.1 GCA_900321515.1 uncultured Eubacteriales bacterium
CGGGATGATAGACGGGATGACCGTCGGGATTCGGAACGCACCATACACAGGTTCAACAGTCGTCGTCGTGATATTGAGCCAAGATATTACAATGACAGATATGATGACAGATATGATGACAGATACGATGACAGGTATGATGACAGATACGACGTCAGATACGATGACAGATATTACTATGATGATCGGCGTGAATATGCCTATGATGACCGCAGGGAAAGAAGGCGTGATGAACGATATACCCGTGAGGATCCGCGCAGAACTTATCCTCCGCAGCCACCTTATGCGCCTCCCTATGAGCCGCTTTATCGCAGTCAGTATGAACCTGCGCCGGCACACCTTGTGCAGCAGCCTGTCCAGCAGTCTGTGCCAACCGAGCCTGTAGCGGGGGCTCCTGTTTATACTCCTCCCCAGCCTGTGCCGGAACCTGTTCAGGTTGCCGCGCCAGAACCCGAGAAGCCTAAGTTCACTCCCAGCCCCCTCACCAATTTTGATTTCAATTTCCACAGGCCTCCAAATGAAGATTCCGCATCCGTCACACAATCCAAGAATGATACATCTGACGTCAAAGGCTTTGAGAACAATCTTGACGACAATTCATTAGGCGGAGGCGGCTTCGAGAATGATCTGAACGACAATTCGTTCGGCGGAGACGGCTTTGACAGCGATCTGAGTGACGATTCGTTCGGCGGAGACGGCTTCGAGAATGATCTGAATGACGATTCGTTCGGCGGAGACGGCTTCGACAGCAATCTGAATGACGATTCGTTTGGAGGAGACGGCTTCGACAGCGACCTGAATGACGATTCGTTTGGAGGAGACGGCTTCGACAGCGATCTGAATGATAATTCGTTTGGCAAACCCCGCTTCGGAGGTTTCAAATTCCGCAATGATGTCGGTTTAAACGCCGATGACGATGATGACGATTTTGGATTTGGATTTGGAGGCAGATCTATTTCGTCCGATCACAAGTCGTCTTTGCTGGATGATAGCCGCAAGCCGGCAGGAGGCAGATTTAAAAAGAGAAAGTGACAAATTGTTCAATAGCCAGAGAGATCCGGCAATAATGTGATCATGTGAAAAACGGCATTTTGATAAAATGTCGTTTTTCCGCGCTGTAGGCAGTTTACGGCAGCAAACCATACCGCATTTTTCAGGAGGTAAATTCCGTTGAATTATAACGAAGAAAGCGCGCATATAGGCAACAAAAAGCGAAAGCTGCGTCCTGAGGAAATTTCGCACGTCATTGAGGCAATGCCTATTCCGCGCGCGTGGAATATCACCCAGCCGGCGGCTAAGGGAAAGGGAAATCTCAGACTGACCAAGGGCGCGATATACTTTGTAAAACTTGACATCGCGATAGCCGACAGACTTGCGCCGCCTGAGCAGCAGGAATATATGCCTGAGCTTTCGCCGGTTGATCTGGATCCCGCCGACAGACTAATTGGAAATGATCAGAAACGCGGGATACACAGCCGTGAGAGCAGTATTGACCTTTTTGATCTGGAACGGCGTATCAAGTCCGAGAAAAATATTGACAGCGGCAGGTTTTCAACCTATACGGATATAAGGCTGAAATCACACGATTATGGCAGCAGACGGGAATCCGAACGGGTTCGCGCCGATTTAAGGCTCATGAACAAACATGCGAAATTCAGTTTCTTTGAGATATTGATAATTACAGCTTTTCTGGTGACTGTGGATCTGCTGCCGAGTTTCGGCATAGTACTGCCCGGCATAAACACTTCCGAAGGATTTACCATGATCTATCCGGTAATATCGCTCATAGGACTTGTTCTTGCGTCGTTGGTCTTGTACAGAGATATAAAGGCAGGTGTGAGCAGCCTGTTCAAGAGAACTTTCAGCACACTTACGGCGATATCCGCGGCGATAATTGCGGAGCTTATACACATAATATATATGCTTGCCGCGGCATATTTTGCGGATAAGCCAATATATAGCACATTTGCGGCGCCCATATGCGTTGCGCTGCTTGTGTACAGCGTCAACCGTCTGATGCACAATTCAAGAGTGTCGCGAGGCTTTGCTTACACCGCTAAGAGAGGAATCTTCAGCGAGGTTATGTCGGCGGATGACAGTCCTATAGCGGTCGATCTCAGATTGGCGTCCGGTGTCCGCGGCGCGAAGATTGCCTATGTTGTGAGAACGAGGCACCTTGATAATTATTTCATTAATGCCTGTCGTGAGGACAAGTCTTCAGTCATGATGAGCGGAATATATCCGGTCATTCTCATAGTGTCGGTAATTGCGGCGGTCGTTGCGGCGGTCAGAGGAGTATTTACCGACAATGACCCTGTGAATGTGGCATTTTCGGCGCTCTGCGCGGCATTGGTAACCGGGATCCCGATTACGGGAATGATCAGTCTGGAAGCTCCGCTCAGTCGGATTTCAAAGCGGCTCAGACACAGCGGCGCTTTGTTGACGGGCTGGAACGCGGTGGATAAATTCGGTGATACAGACGCTTTTGCCATCAATACCACCGATTTGTTCCCGAGAGGCAGCATTCGCGTGCGCAGGAGTTTTGCAATTAATGATATGGAAATTGAGGAGATAACATCAATAGCGGCTTCTGTGCTTGTGGATTCAGGCGGCGCGCTCGCAGAGGTTTTCGGCGAGCTGATACACGATGACGCCAGGCTCAGACAGAGAGTTGACAGCATTACATACGAGACGGAACTCGGCATATCAGCGTGGATAAAGGACAAAAGAGTTCTGATAGGCAACAGGGATATGATGGAGCTGCACCGTGTGCTTATTCCAGGCGGAGGGCTTGCGAGGCTGAATGAGTTTGAATCTATGCGTAAAAACGAATGCTTCCAGATGCTCTATGTTGCGGTCAACAATCGGCTCATGGGAGTCTATATGCTGGAGTACAAGGCGTCTGTTCCCGCACGGAATTCATTGCTCAGGTTGATAGAGGACGGCATGGGAATAATGATATACACCTGCGACGCTAATATCAATATTCAGCTTATCAAGGCGGTTTTCGACATTCCGCCGAGATTCATTTCTATTTTGGATAATGAGGGAAGCCGTGTGTACGATTCGGTTACATACAAGGTGACCCGTTCGCAGGAGGCACTTATTGCGACAGACGGATCGCTCAAGGCGCTGTCAGACGCGGTGAGGGCAGCGGTCGTTCTGAAGGATACCGAGGGTGTCAGCACGATGATACAGGGCATATGTTTCGGCATGGGACTGATTTTTGTTGCGGGACTCAGCTGTATCAGTCCGTATGCAATTGATTCAATCCAGATTATGATAATGCAGACAGCGTTTTTGCTGCTCTCGACGGTTTCAATATTAAAGTCGCTCTGAGAGTCTTAGAGCCTGCTGACGTATCTCTCTTCACACGCAGGGATACGTCAGCACTCTTGAATAAATTCATTATTGACATTTTGGGTCAATGAGGATATAATATAATCCGCATGACCGCATTCAATATTTGTAAATCAATGAAATAAAAGGGAGATTGCAAAGTATGGCAAACAACGTAAGGCAATTCAAGCTGACGGCGGAAGGTCTCAAACAGCGTGAGGAAGAGCTGGAATATCTCAAATCAGTCAAAAGAAAGGATATAGCTGACAAAATTAAGGTAGCCCTTTCATTCGGCGACTTGAGTGAAAACAGCGAATACGATGAGGCTAAAAATGAGCAGGCTCAGGTCGAAAGCAGAATTCTCGAACTGGAGACAATGCTCAAAAACGTCGAGATAATCGACGAATCCGAGCTTTCCACCGATGTGGTAAAGATCGGAAGCACAGTCAAGCTCCTTGACGTGGAGAGCAACGAGGAAGAGGAGTATCAGATAGTTGGTTCAACCGAAGCTGACCCGCTCAGAGGCAGCATATCAGACGAATGTCCGGTGGGCAGAGCAGTTTTAGGCAAGCATGTCGAAGAGCTGGTTGACGTTGAGGCTCCCGGCGGAGTGCTGACATATCAGATATTGGAGATAAGCGCATCTAAATAAAGCCTTTTTTTTATATAATCGACAAAAAAGCTGTTGCCTGACCGGGCTGGAACGCTTTCCGGGGTGGGTGCAGCTTTTTGTGTTTGATACTAATCTCCGGTTGAAAATCGACCGCAAAGGCCGTCTTTTTTTATGGAAGATTAGTATGAGGGAATTTATATTTGATTTATCGGAGGAAAACAAAATGATGGTAATCAGGACGATTTTTTTTCAGGCGTACATGTGGATAGAACTGCTCCTGCTTATGTTCGTATGGCTGAGAGTGCAGTGGGCAAACAAATTCTCCACCCGTGAAAAGCGTGACGCGCTGGTGGATAAGATTGTGCGAAACTGGGCTAAAAGGCTGCTGTTTATGGCTGGAGCCAAGGTCATGGTGACGGGCAAAGAAAATATTCCCGAAGGACGCACGTGCGTATTCGCAAGCAACCATCAGAGCTTCTTTGATATACTTGTGCTGCTGGCAAATCTTGACAAGCCGCACGCCATTCTATCCAAGGCAAGCATAGGCAAGGTTCCGCTCATTCGCCTGTGGATGAAGGAAATACACTGTGTTTACGTCGATCGCGCTGACATGAAGGCGGGCATTGAAGCGATAAATAAGATGATCGAGGTAATAAACAACGGATATTCTGCTATAATTTTCCCCGAAGGCACACGCAGCAAGACAGGCGAAGTGGGAGAATTCAAGGGGGGCGCCTTCAAGGTTGCCCAGAAGACCGGAGCGCCGGTCGTTCCCGTGGCGCTCGACGGCACAGGAGCGCTTTTTGAGCGCAATCACTACTGGATCAAGCCGGGTAAGGTGAATTTAGCCATATTGCCGCCGATTGAGACATGCGGAATGGGACGCGCGGAATTCAAGGAACTGCCAGCGAAGACCCAGCAGCTCGTTACAGATGCAAAATCAGCTTTTGTGGAAAATGATATAAAATAATTCAATTAATACTCATAATAGTATTTGATTTTATGCTCTTCATATGATAGGATATTCTTGTAAGTTTAAAGATAGGCGATTGAAAAAAATGAAAGCGCGAAGTGCCTGTTATCGGGGTTCAGGAATGCAAGGCTCCTTGGCATATGATTCACAGCGCTTATAATGGTTTACAATCGGCAAATTTTTAAAGAATAATGGAGGGTGCAACATGAGCGAGGATGCAAATAAAGAATCAGCCTATAACGAAGAACCTATGTCAGCCGGTGAGGAAGAGGAAATGCCCCCGATCCGTCTTTCCATACCGGATTTTGAGGACGAAGAGGAAGAATCCGAGGAGGAAGAATCCGAAGAGGAGAAGGAAGTTTTTAAATCCCAGAGAATCGCAGTGGCAAATTTCAATTACAGAGCCGAGGATCACGAGCTGAAAAAAAGAATGGCAGACGACGCGCTAAGTGAGGAGAAAGCACGCAGACGCGCAGAATCGTTCAACGGCACAGTAAGGATATTGATTTCCTTTGCAGTGGGAATTGCGGTACTTTTGTCACTCTGGCTGTTTGTTCAATCCCGTACACACAAGATCAACGATTCAAAGGATCATAAGGTTCACTTCTACTACAGCATTACAGATCAAAACACTGTAAAAATAACCTCTGCGGACAGCCTGAATGTAAATTATCTGGAGATTCCGGATAAAATGAACGGGAAGGATGTTACATGTATAAGTGCGAACGCTTTTGCTGGTCATAATTCCCTTGAAAATGTTTTTATTCCTGAAAGTATAGATGAAATAGGATACAATGCGTTTTATGATTGTGAATTACTGAAGGAAGTCACAATTCCAGACAGCGTGAAAACTGTAAGCTACTGTGCCTTTAAGGGCTGTAAATCATTAACCGGTGTACGTCTTTCAAATAATCTCACAGCTATAGAATACGGTCTGTTCGGCGAATGTTTTAAGCTGGAAAGCATAGAGATTCCGCGTGGAGTAGTCGTCATAGAGCACGGCGCTTTTCAGAGATGTACCGGGCTTAAACAGGTAACCCTTCCGGATACACTTGAAAAGATCGAATATGACGCATTCCGTGGATGTACGGCGATGGAGAATATAGAGATTCCGGACAGTGCAAAAGAGATAGGCAGCAGCGTTTTTTCGGGCTGTAAGTCGCTTAAAAGCTTTACCGTTCCGAAGAACACAACCGGTATAAAGTCGTACACATTTTATGGCTGTACCTCGCTTGAGGAAGTACACATTCACGATGGTGTTGACTCAATTTCAGATAACGCTTTTAAAAACTGCATTGATCTTACAATCTACGGCAAATCAGGTTCATATGCTGAAAAATATGCGCAGCAGTATGACATTCCTTTTGTTGACGAATTTGCTCAAGAGTAAAAGTCGGCTGATCAAATAATATACCCGTCGGGGCAGATCATTTCATTCAGATGAAAGACCTACCCCGACGGGTTATTTTATTCGTCTTTGAGGAACACGCCGCCAAGGGATCCGCTGCTTACATGCTGATAGTAGCGAGCCAGATAGCCTTTGAGGTGTTTTTGGGGAGCAACCCACGCTGCACGGCGTTTTTCGATCTCAGCGTCGTCAACCTCAAGGGTGAGGGTGCGGTTAGTGATGTCAACATTGATCATATCGCCGTCCTGAATGAGTCCTATAAGTCCGCCCGCGGCTGCTTCAGGAGATACATGACCGATAGCCGCGCCTCTTGTTGCGCCGCTGAATCGACCGTCGGTAATCAGAGCAACCGTCTTGTCAAGTCCCATGCCGACAAGTGAAGCTGTGGGGTTGAGCATCTCACGCATACCGGGACCGCCCTTGGGCCCTTCATAGCGGATTACAACGACGTCGCCTTCCTTTATCTTGCCGCCGAGGATTGCTTCGCTTGCTTCCTCTTCGCTGTCGAAGCACTTGGCGGGACCGCGGTGCTGCATCATTTCGGGAGCGACAGCGCCCTGCTTGACGACAGCGCCTTCTTCTGCTATATTGCCGCGCAAAACGGCTATGCCGCCGTCCTTGCGGTATGCGTTTTCAAGCGTATGGATAACTGTTCCGTCCGCGTCGGGAGCGTAAGCTATTCTTTCGCCGACTGTGCCTGCGACGGTCAGACATTCGGTGTTGATAAGGCCGGCCTTGCTGAGCTCTTTAAGAACAGATTCAATGCCGCCCATCTCGTCGAGATCTTCGATGAAGATCTGTCCGGCA
This sequence comes from uncultured Eubacteriales bacterium, assembly GCA_900321515.1. Classification (GTDB taxonomy): domain Bacteria; phylum Bacillota; class Clostridia; order Oscillospirales; family Acutalibacteraceae; genus RUG762. Next base: position 7,141 of record ONWI01000026.1, read on the forward strand.
GGATTGAGCTTGCATATCTGGGGCGTTGTTTTGCTTATTTCGTCTATGATGTCCATATTGATGGGGCAGCCCGCCTCGTATGCGATTGCGGTGAGATGAAGTACCGTGTTGGTGGAGCATCCCAGAGCCATTTCGGAGCGGAGGGCGTTTTCGAGTGCCTTGGGGGTGATGATGTCAAGGGGCTTAATGTCCTTCTTGAGCAGATCCAATACTCTTTCACCGCTCATCTTGGCGAGTCTGCGGCGCTTTGCGGAGACTGCAAGACAGGTGGCAGCTCCGGGCAGCGACATACCGATGGCTTCGGTGAGACAGTTCATGGAGTTGGCTGTGTACATTCCGGAGCATGAACCGCAGGTCGGGCAGGACTTTACTTCCAGCTCATGCAGCTTGCGCTCGTCGATTTTGCCGGCGGAATAGCTGCCGACAGCCTCAAACATCTCGGAAAGACCGTACTTGGTGCCGTCGCATTTGCCGGACATCATTGGACCGCCGCTGATGAAGATAGCGGGGATATTCATGCGGCATGCGGCAAGCAGCATGCCTGGAACGATCTTGTCACAGTTGGGAATGAATACCACTGCGTCCATCGGGTGAGCTGTGAGCATGACCTCGATGGAATCCGCTATCAGTTCGCGGGAGGGCAGGGAATACTTCATGCCCGGGTGATTCATGGCAAGACCGTCGCACACGCCTATGGTCTGGAATTCAAAGGGAACACCGCCCGCGTTGCGTATTCCTGCCTTGACCGCCTCGCCTATCTCGCGCAGGTGCATGTGACCGGGTATGTATTCGCTGTAGGAATTGACCACTGCGACAAAGGGTCGCTTCATTTCGGAATCTGTGATTGAAAGTGCCTTGAGCAGTGCACGATGCGGAGCTCTGCTGGGACCTTCCTTAAGCATATCGCTTCTCATGGGAAATTACCTCCTGGATTTGGAAAATAAAAAATGTAGAATTGCCCGCCGTAACGGACGCTTTTATCTATTGTAAATCCAAAAATCCGAATTGTCAATAATTCCAGATGAATACACCGTAAATTAATTTATATAATTTATACTTCGATTGTTGATATCCTTAATAACATCGGAAATACTCCACAGTCTGTTAAAAAGGCAAGTGGAAAACCTGTGCATAATTTTAATTCTGTGAAAATAATCATAACGAATTTGGCAAATAGTTTCAATACAAATATCAAAAAATGAGAATTATAACTATTTGTAAATCACACATATGCGAATGAAAAAAGCCTGTGGAGAGCTGTTGAATATTACAGTTGACAGAATTTCGGTGGAAAACTCGGTGGAAACCGGGGAAACCTTGGAATTTTCGATTGATTCTTATGATAAAACGGTAATACAAAATGTAATTCAACACTTTTTAACTCTTTTAACAGACTTTTCAACAATTTTTATGTGGAAAAGAGTTTTCCACAAGTCAATCTCTGATATTACTGTTAGTATAAACGCCTCTCTGTCAACAGATAATGCATATTTTTTATTTTATCCGCAAATAATATCTTATGGATATTTGACATGCTTGATTAAGGCGGGCATATGAAGGGGTTGGGTAAATATGATAAAGGGAGTAGGAAGGTACGCAGTTGAGGTTGACAGCGTGGACAGCGAGTTTTTTGAGAGAGTGATATGCTTTGTGCGTCCGCAGTACGTGTGTGGAAGTGCTCTTGACCTGCACCGCGAGGCGGCGCGCGTGGCAGACGATCTCAGTGCTGAGGTGGAGGATGCTCAGCATGGCACCCGTCATGTACTCCGGGTTAATCCCGACCGTCCTCACCGCCAGCAGGAACGCGGCGCCTCGAATGATACGTCCGTTAAGCAGCATAAGCGCAACGGCTGGCTTCCGCTCCTGCTCTCCGCAGGCGGAGGGGCCGCCGCGGCTATGCTTATTACTGCAATTTTCTGATTGTTTTTGAATATAATATGAATTAACGATTAATCCATTGACAAAAAAGTCATTTTATGGTATAAATTACTAGCAATTAAGTGACATAAGCAATAAGTTTAGTCACTATTATATATATACTATATTAATGTAGTCAGTGAGATGATTTTTAATTGAATTCAGGTATAAAGAATATTTTTATCACTCGGCGCAGAACTTTTTTGCTTTTAATCACGATTGCATTTTTGTTTTTTTCGTGGGCAGGATTTGTTTTTACCCCTATGACCGGAGATATCAAAGTATTTTTGGCAAGCTCTAATCAGTCGAATTATATTAGCAAGGAACTTTTTGTTGGAGCGTTCAAGGCTTGGGAATTGAAAAGTGTCTTTTCTAGAACCCTGATGTATCTGATTTATAAAATTGCCTGCCTGTTTACTTCCTTTGGAACGCACTCTTTTGAAGTAACATGTAAATTTGTTTATTCGGTTATCATTCTTGCTTGCTCATATTTGTCAATGTATTTTCTGTTTGGAGCAAATAAGCGAAAGTTGTATTTTTATTCTCCGGCAACCGCTTCATTATTTTTTGCTGTACACAATACATGTCAGATGCAGGTTGAAATGACTACGGCGATACTTGTTTTATTGGCATATTCGTTATATATCAATGCAATAAAAACAGACAAAAAGACTATTGCCAAATTACTTTCTTCCGGAGCTTTAATTGGATCTGTTTTCTTTTTTAAGAGCATATTGCTTGCTCTTTCGGTATCGGTCGTTGCAGCGGTATCCATTTATTTGATTGAAAAAAAGCAAAATCTTTCAATTAAACGAATGATGATTGTAGCATCCGGAAGTATTATCATGCTAATAGTGATATTATTACTTATTATGATAATTAATCCTGGTGAAATTCAGGACATAATAAATGCATCGTATTTTCAAAAATCGGTCTTTGATTATAATATCAGCCTGAAGCCGTTCATAAAGATGATTGTGAAGACCTCATGGTCGCGTATTCAATTTATTCCAGTTGTTTTTGCGGGATTTTTCGCACTATTATTTAATCTTATTTTCATAATGTTTCATTACGAAAATAAAAAAATACAGGGGATTTTCTTTCATGCAGTAATGTGGATAATGCCGGCGTTGTTTGTTGTAATTTCATATAGATTTTTTGTGTACCATTACGCTGCATTTATTTTCCCCGGGTTAGTTGAAATATTTTATGCAGTAAAAAGCTGCAGAGCACTTAAAAAGAAAGAATGGAAAGTTAATTATGCCGCGATTGGACTAAGTGTCAGTGTTTTGTTTTTTGCTGTTTGGTATGTAGTTTACTATTCTGTTTTGTCCAGTTCTTTTTCAGTATATTATCGTGAAAATTTACAAACATATGAAATGACCGATAATGCGTTATCTAAGATAAATTTCGATAGAAAAGAGACGGTGTTGTACTTAGATGATGGAAAGGGGGCGTATTATTTAGGAAATCCATCGTATATGAAGTATTATTTTCCGCTCCCTCTTCAAAGATTGCCGGAAGATTCCAAGCTATTATGTCACACCGAATCTTATGATGCAGTTATGAATTACGACGGTAAATATATATCCCTATATGAAGAGTGGTTCTTCTATGATGACAGATACCAAGAATTAAGAGAATATATTTGTAATGAATACGAGCCCGTAGCTTCTTATTGCGCGTTTACACCTCCGTTCTCAATTGATCAGAACCAAGATGGAATTACTCTCACATTTAAGCTCTTTCAAAAAAAAAATCTACTATAAATTGATTTGAGTTTAACTCAATATTACATAATAGAGGATGTTGTTAATCAATGGACACATTACACATAGTAATGCCGGCTTACAACGAAGAGGCAAATATCAAATCTACACTGGACCAATGGTACCCGATAATTGAGAGGCATAACCAAAGCGGATATTCAAGGCTGGTCGTTGTTAATGATGGCAGTAAGGATAATACATATCAGATGATGCAGGAATATGCACAGGATCATCCGCTTTTCGTTCCGTTGACAAAAGAAAACGGCGGTCACGGTTCAACAGTTATTTATGCCTATGATTATGCCATAAAAAACGGTGCCGACTGGATTTTTCAGACCGATTCCGACGGACAGACAAACCCTGATGAATTTGAGTCGTTCTGGATCGAAAGAAATAATTATGACGGCATTTTCGGCAACAGAACGGTAAGAGGCGACGGTAAATCCAGAGCATTCGTTGAAAAGGTTGTATGTAGACTGGTCAGACATTACTTCGGAGTCAGAGTTCCGGATGCAAATGCGCCATTCCGTCTGATGCGTTCGGAGGTCGTAAAAAAATATATCGGTAGGTTTAGTCCTGATTACAATCTTCCTAATATTATGATGACAACCTTTTTTGTGTATTATAAACATAGAACAGCTTTTAAGGAAATCAGCTTTAAGCCACGGGAAAAAGGTACTAATTCCATCAACATAAAAAAAATAATTAAGATAGGTTGGAACGCTCTTAAGGATTTTCGGAAATTTAAAAAGAATATGTAGTTATTTTGCGCTTAGCCTCGCTTTTATCATAGCATGTATGGAACAATAGATACTCGCCAATAATTATCTTATTTCAATCGAAAATAAGAAGACATAATAAAAACAGCCATCTGTAAACTGAGACGGCTGTTTTTTTGCTTGACAGCTATAAGAAAGAACGTTACTCGGACAGCTTGGATGAAGACGCAATTAGATCAAAATCTGTCTTGAGCGTTTCATCTGCTTTATCCTTTGTAAAAAAGTAGATGTATATCAGTTTGCTGCCATCTGTTCTGGCGTAATGGTATGAGTATAATGTATTTATAACGCACTCAAAAGATGATGTGCCGTCGGAGGCTTTGTTTATCTGAGTTACCTTTTGTCCGTCAGCAGTTTTATAATTCGCCTGTTCGATTGTCATCTGGCAGAATTCTTCGGATGAAAAGTCTTTGGGTAAATCATAAATAGCTGCACTTACTTTATATCTGCTGCAAGTGTAAATATTGTTTCCGTTATCAACGGAGTCTCCGTCAATCATCAAGGTGATTCCGCCTATTGATACAGTGTTGGTTGCCCGTGTTTCCCTTATCATTTTTACGCTTGAAACTATGGTCTGATATTGTTCCATATATTTCTTGGAACTTTCCGCTGTGGTGTAAAATTCAAGAAAATAGAATTCGCTGCCCTCTTCAAGTACGAAATCGGTAAAGATGTATTCTTTATCACCGTCTGAAAGAGTGTACTCCATATAGCTTATGTTGCCGTATTTTTGTATTGCGGTCAGATTTTTCTGTCCTGCGAGTGTTTCGGTAAGCAAATCATCAGATGTTTTTCCTTTGAGCAATATCCGTTCGGCTTCAAATGAGCGGATATTCATTCCGTAGCCTTTCCACAGATAGCATGTTATGTAGCTGTCTCCCTGTGAGGTTATGGATGTGTCCTCTGTCATATCGTCACGGATAATGACTTCTATATTGCCTGCAATGATTTTCTGTGTGTAATTTGCTTTTCTTTCAAAAAGCGAACAGGATGCCATGGTGATTATCAGAGCAATTACCACAGACATACATGATATTCTTTTGAGTGTTTTCAATTAAACGTTCCTCCATTCGGATAATATATTGATATTGTAACAAACCTTATTTTTTTTGTCAAGGAATATCAGCGGTTTTTTATTTATCAGAGGTATCCGATATAGCTGTTACGAAACCATTGGACAAAAGCCGCACATCCGGATAATAGTCCTGATGCGCGGCTTAAAATGCGTATTATTATTCGTAATGTTGGAGCTTATTAAGCGTGAGCTTCGTCTGCAATGCTGTTGAATTCGGCTCCGAGCTGATCGTCGTGGGGAATAATGGTAGAAAGCATGATATAATAGATCGTGCCGTTGACATCTTTGATGTAGTGGCTTGCGTACAATTCCTCAGCCATTGCCTCAAAGTAAAGAGTGCCGCCCGGTGTGGTTTTGTACTCTGTCACGCTCTGTCCGTCGGCATTCTTGAATCCGTTTGTAAGCAATACTTTTATGAATTTCTCGGGTGATGCGGTGCTCGAACTCATATTGGTATTGTAAACGGTCACGGAATATCTGCTGCATATCCATGTTCCGCTCGTCTGTTGAAATGCGTCGCCGTCTAATGTCATGGTCAGGCCTTCGATAGTTACCTCGGCAGTTTTGGCAGGTTCTTCGATAATCTGCACACTGCTGATGATTTTTTCATATTCTTCCTGATATTTTCCGGCATTTTTCGGAAGGGTATAGAACTCGAAGAAATAATATTCATATCCGACTTCCATGATATAAACGTCAGAAAAGAATTCGGTGCTTGTGGAGTTATCTGTGTATTCGATGTAGCTGATGTCACCGAATTTCTTGATATCACTTGGATCCTTGCCGGTTTCCGAAACCTTTTTGAGAATGTCGTCACATGTCTGGCCGGAGAGCTTGAAGCTACTTGTTTCATTGGCGCTTACGTTCCCGATGTTCATGCCGTAGCCGTTCCAGCGGAAGCCCGTGATGTAGTCGTCATCGTTTTTGATCTCATCCTGTTCTTCCATGTTGTCGCGTACAGTTAACTTGATATTGCCGGCTGTGACCTCTTTGGTGAATTTTGGCTTATTGAGCAAAGAACATGATGCCATTGAAAGCAGTAACGCAATAACTGCTGCCAATGTAGTGAGTCGTTGGGCTGATTTCATTTGAAAAATCCTCCATTCATTTTTGTTATTTTAATTATATCATAGCAATTATTTTATTGTCAAGAATACATCTTATATTTGCAAATATTTTTTCACGATATGTCAGCAAATTTTATACAATATAAACAACCTCTGAGAAGGTGAATATTTCTCAGGGGAGTAGATAAGTAACTGTGCAGAAAAAATTAATACATTTAGCTCGTCAGAATGCCGAAGGACACTTTATTTTTTTGGCAATAAACGACTGATTAAATTCTGCACAATTATAAGGTCAACTCTGTCTGTAATCAGATAGAAAATCACGCAGACCGTCAGCAGCCTGTCTCAGCTCCTCGACACAGGGCAGATAAACCACGCGGAAGTGATCGGGCGTTTCCCAGTGGAAGCCGCCTCCGTGGGTGAGGAGTATCTTTTTCTGCTTGAGAAAGTCGAGAACGAATTTCTCATCGTCATTTATATTGAATCGCTTTGTGTCGATTCTTGGGAAAATATAGAACGCCGCCTTGGGTCTTACAACGCTCATGCCGGGAATGGAGTTTATGGCATTGCATATGAATTCGCGCTGTTCGTAGATCCTGCCGCCGGGAACAAGCAATTCTCTGGCTGTATATGCATTTTTGAGCGCGACGGGAATGAGCGACTGTGCCGGAACATTCGAGCAGAGTCTCATGGAAGAGAGCAGATTTATGCCCTCGATGTAGCCCTTGACATGGCTTTTTTCGCCGCAGAGTGACATCCAGCCGCAGCGGTAACCGGCTATCAGATGGGACTTGGAGAGTCCGTTGAAGGTGACGGAAAATATATCCGGCGCAATGGAGGAGATAGATGTGTGCTCCAGTCCGTCCATAACCAGTCGGTCGTATATTTCGTCGGAGAATATTATCAGGTCGTTTTCCCTGGCGATCTGAGCAATCTGTTCGAGGAGGTCGCGGGAATAAAGTGCGCCGGTGGGATTGTTGGGATTGATAATGACTATTCCTTTTGTGCGAGGCGTCACCTTGGAGCGGATGTCATTTATATCCGGGAACCAGTCGGAGCTTTCATCGCATATGTAATGCACGGCATTACCGCCCGCCAGTGTGACTGAAGCCGTCCATAGAGGATAGTCCGGTGCCGGAACGAGAACTTCGTCGCCGTTGTCGAGCAAACCCTGCATCGAGAGCGTAATGAGTTCGCTTGCGCCGTTGCCTGTGTAAACGTCGTCAGGAGTTACCCCGGCTATGTGCTTGACATTTACGCAGTAATCCGCAATAGCCTGCCGCGCGGCGGGCAGACCCTTGGAGTCGGAATAGCCCTCGGTGGAGGTCAGATTGGACTGCATCTCCGCTATGACCTCATCGGGAGCGCGGAAGCCGAACGGAGCGGGATTGCCGATGTTGAGTTTTAATATTTTTTCCCCGTTTGCGATCATGCGGTTGGCTTCATCCATTACAGGGCCGCGTATATCATAGCACACATTGTCTAACTTGTGTGATTTTTGAAATATTCTCATAGCGCATACCTTCTATATTTTTTATAAAAAAGAATAATTATTCCCGGATACTTTTTGACTTTGACGCCGGAATGGAGCGCGAGTCTTTCATTTACCGGGGTTTGTCGGCAGAAAGACTCCACTCCGTATGCTGCGTCCGGTTCACGGCTGAACGCTATTCTTCAATCGCCTTGGCAGGTTCGAAGCATTCAAATGTCTTTTTTGCTTCGTTCCAGAGCACATCCTTGCCGGCGGACGCCAGCATTTTAAGTGAATTGAATATTTCCGCCTGAACATCAGGGTCTATGTTGGCGGCGGCTTTGAGAATTGCGTTGTAGGATACCCATTTGTTTGTGTTAAGTTCGGTGATGGTCGTGGCTCCTGACGCTTCCAGCGAATCAAATACCGCTGAAATGACCGACTTCTTCTGCTCGTCCTCGAGAGAAGCGAGCCAGCGTTTGATTGTCTCGTCCATGAAGGCGCTTACCGGCGAGAGTCTGGTTGCCTCCTCAAAGTGATCGGAGCTTACTCGCCATGTGTAGGTGCCGTGCTGCGTAATGCCTTTTGCGTTGCTTTTTATGACCTTGGTTTTCGCCTTTCCGGACATCATGATTCCCACAATCGACTGTTCGGGGATGATTTTCAGAGTTCTGTCGAGTATTGCGGCATACTGCTCAGACTGAAGAATTGTGTTTTTGAATCCCGGACCGTCGTTAGAATAGATTTCGATGATGCGGCTGTCGCGCAATTTCTCGTTGCAGAATGCCGCTCCGTATTCCGCGAAGTTGCCGCCCTTGGAATGACCGCCGAGCCTGAGAGGACAGGCGGTGTGTTCACACAGCCTGTTGATATAATCGGCCGCCTCGTTCTGACCGGGTGTGCCGTTCATGAAGGTGAGGTTGAAATCCTCACGCCAGGCAGCGATATAGTCATCCGTGCCGCTGAATCCGACATAAGCGGTACCGTCGCCGAGCATGAAGGTGGCGCAGGAAAACTGCACCTGCTCATCCTGAGAAACGTTGTGACAGTATCCGCCAATCCGCACGCGCTCAAAGCGCTTGCAGGAGACGATTTTTTTAAGCAGCACCTTTGGATTGTTGACGATATAAGACTGATCGTATCCAAGTTCGAGATAACGTTTGCAGAGTTTTTTCAGCGACACATCAAACACAAATTCTTCCGGAACGATGTTGTGCATGTCTAAATATGCAAGCGTTGAAAAGACGAGATTATCCACCTCGTTAAAAGGTCTCTCGGAGAAAGTCAGATCTCCCCGCATTTCAAGATAGTCAAGAATGTTCATTTGTTTTATTTTGCAGAGAGATATTCGTCTATAGCCTTAGCGGCAGTCTTTCCGGCGCCCATTGCCAGAATGACGGTTGCCGCTCCGGTTACGGCGTCGCCGCCGGCGTAAACTCCTTCGCGGGAGGTAAGACCGGTGGATTCCTCTACAACTATGCCGCCTTTCCTGTTGACTTCAAGTCCGTTTGTGGTAGATTTTATAAGTGGGTTGGGAGATGTGCCGATAGCGATGATTACGCAGTCAACGTCCAGAACGAATTCCGAACCGGGTACTTCGACAGGGCTTCTTCTGCCCGATGCGTCAGGCTCGCCAAGTTCCATCCTGATGCATTCCATGCCGGTTACGAATCCGTTGCGGGGGTCACGCCTGTCGTCGGGATTCTCGAAGCCGATGATCTGTGTGGGATTGTTGAGCAGCCTGAATTCGATACCTTCCTCCATAGCGTGCTCAACTTCTTCCTTACGCGCGGGAAGTTCTTCAAGACTGCGGCGGTATACGATGTAGACCTTTTCAGCGCCCATGCGCAGAGCCGTTCTGGCGGCGTCCATGGCGACATTGCCTCCGCCGACGACGGCAACCTTTTTGGCATGCAGGATTGGCGTGGTTGAGTCGGATTTATAAGCCTTCATAAGGTTGCTGCGGGTGAGGAATTCGTTTGCGGAGTAAACCCCTTTAAGGCTTTCTCCCGGAATGCCCATGAATCTGGGAAGACCCGCGCCCGAACCGATAAATACTGCTTCGTATCCCATATCGAAAAGTTCGTCAACAGTGAGCGTCTTGCCGATGACCACGTTAGTTTCAACATCAACGCCTAAAGATTTGAGGGTATCGACTTCCTTCTGCACAATGCTCTTCGGCAGACGGAATTCGGGGATGCCGTAGACCAGAACGCCTCCGGCAAGGTGAAGCGCTTCAAATACGGTCACCTTGTATCCCAGCTTTGCCAGGTCACCGGCGCAGGTAAGACCGGATGGTCCCGAACCGACAATAGCGACCTTGTGTCCGTTTGGTTCGGGCAGCTTGGGAGCTTCAGTGCAATGGCTGTTGTGCCAGTCGGCGACGAATCTCTCGAGACGGCCAATTCCCACAGCCTCACCCTTGATACCTCTGACGCATTTGCTCTCGCACTGTGTTTCCTGCGGACAGACTCTGCCGCATACCGCGGGAAGGGAAGAGGATTTGTTGATAACCTGATAAGCGCCCTCGAAGTCAAGCTCTCTAACCTTGGCGATGAATTCGGGGATATGTACGTTTACCGGACAGCCGCTGACACATGGCATATTCTTGCAGTTGAGGCATCTTGCCGCCTCGTCGAGCGCTGTTGCCTCGTCGTAGCCCAGAGCAACTTCATTGAAGTTGCGGCCCCTTTCAATGGGATCCTGTACCGGCATCGGATTCTTTTTCAGTGACATATTTGGCATATTTAAAAACATTCCTTTCGATAGTCGTGATAAGTTAGTCGGAATTAATCAGTTGATTCTCCAGCCCAAATCGGTCTTTCCTATGACGAAATCGTCCCAGCTGTTATAGGTTTGAATTTTTGTCCATTTGTTGAAAGCTCTGCGAATGTAGTCGTTTCTCTTGGAATTCCGCCATTCTCCGCGTATGTGGTAGGTTTTGGTGTCGATTTTGCAGTCTGGAAGCGCCTTTTTCAGTGTCTTCCATGAATAATCAACCGGCTCCGTATTTCTTGCGTACAGCAGCCTGAGTTTTTTGCAGTTTTCAATGACATCGGCGTTTCTGATCTTTCCCATATTGTTCAGCATCAGATCCTCCAGCTCGGTGCAGTTTGCCAAAGGTGAAAGATCTTCTATTTTTTCGCAGTTGAACATTTCAAGATAGTTGAGATGCTTAAGGCTTGCTATCGCGTCGATATTGTCTATTGTGTTTCCGGAAAGAATCAGCACCTCTAATTTTTCCAGTCCGGCAAGAACGCTTATGTCGGACATATGATTGTGTCCCAGATCAAGCGCTCTCAGTTCAGTACAGTAGGCAATCAGCGGATAAAGCTCCTTTTCGTCAAATGTCTTGCGCTGACTTGCTCCTATGAGTGTTGAGAATACCTTGATATCGGAGCGAACCTGCCATCTGGCAAATTCGACCAGCCATACGATGTCTGTCTGAGGGAAGGCTTTGTTGAGCTTTCCAACATCCTCGTCCGGTACGCTGATATCGCCCAAGTATATATACCTGACATTGGGGAAAAATCTTAGCACCCGGTAAAATTCGGTAAGGTCAGTGATTTTTCTTTCACTGAAATCGAAGTTTACGCTCCCGGCGTTTATCGGACTTCCGCAAAGCGTTCCGCTGAACGTACAGCTGCATCCTGAATCGGGATTTCTCAGATCAGCCGTTGCGTCGTAAAGCTCGTCGCAAAGCGGATAACCGCTCGCGTCGAGGGACTTCAGTTCGGTGAGGTATCTGATGTTTTCAACGTCAGAAGGAGAGACTCCGGGGTTCAGATTCAGTTCGGCAATGGTATTTTTGTAATACTCACCGCCTATCGGGACGCTCCACTTGATATTGCAATCGGGTATGGCAGTGTGAATGGAGTCATATATCTCGGGAGAAATACCTGTATCGGTAAGATTGGCGTATTTTAACTGCTTCAGTTTCAAGAGCTTTTCAGTGTCGCCTGAAAAATCCTTGCCGGAAAGATCAATCTCACTGACATTCAGCTTGTATTCCTCACCGCAGATAACCACAGTGGTGAGCGCTTTTTTTATGAGCCATTCAGTCCATATCATCACACATATCATTATAAAAGATAAACAGGAAATAATGATTGCTTTTATAAGGCCTTTTCTGCTGTCTTTCATAAGTTAGCTACCTCTGATCGCGGAATTATTTTACTTCCTTTTTAAAAAGATTGCAGACGTGCTCTCTCTGTTCCTGCTCAAAGGAACGGTACATCATGCCTCGGCTCATCGCCTCGTCGAAATCCACCTCAAAGCCGTCAAATTCGGGGCCGTCCACGCAGGCGAATTTGGTCTTGCCACCCACTGTAAGGCGACAGCCGCCGCACATGCCGGTGCCGTCGATCATGATGGGATTCATGGAAACAATGGTCTTGATGTTGAACGGCTTGGTGGTAAGGGTGACGAATTTCATCATAATCAGAGGGCCGATGGCGATGACCTCGTCGTACTGCTCGCCTTCCTCGATAAGACGCTTGAGCGGTACGGTGACAACGCCTTTTTCGCCGTAGCTGCCGTCGTCGGTCATAATGATGAGCTTGTCGGACGCGGCTTTGAATTCGTCCTCAAGGATCAGAAGGTCCTTGCTGCGGAAGCCTATGATAGAGTGGACTTCGCAGCCGAGCTCATGCAGCTTCTGGGCGACAGGAAGCGCAATGGCGCAGCCCACGCCGCCGCCGACAATGGCTACTTTCTTTAAACCCTCTGTGTGAGTGGCTCTGCCGAGCGGTCCGACAAAATCCTGAATGAATTCGCCTTCGTTTTTGTGATTGAGCAGCTCGGTGGAGGCGCCTAATATCTGGAATATTATCTTGACGGTGCCTTTTTCCTTGTCGCAGCCGGCGACAGTGAGGGGAATTCTCTCTCCGTTTTCATCGACGCGCAGTATGATGAACTGACCCGGCTGTGCCTTTGCGGCAACGAGCGGAGCTTCGATGTCCATCATAGTGACGGTGGGATTAAGCTCCTTTTTTGATATGATTTTGTACATTTGATTTTCCTCCCTGATAAGAGTTGAGTGTTTTTTTATAAAAAAGTATTATAAATTTAATTATACCATAAACTTACGGGAAATGGAATAAAAAATTGCAACAAATTCAGAAAAATATTTCATAGATAACTGGAATTTTTTTCAAAAACGCGCTTGTTCCACAAGTTTATGCAGCTGATTTTTATAATTATGCATATTTGTGAAAAACTGCGGGAATGCGCCCTGGCTGAAACGCATTCCCGCAGTTTGTATATAGTTTTTTCCGTCGTATGGGCGCAATCGCGTTTATCCTCTCCGTTTGCCACCCATTCTGCCCCCGAAGTTACCGCCGTTGCCGCCGAAGTTGCCGTTGCCTCCCATGCCGCCTCTGCCGCCGCCCATCATTTGATTGGGAATCTCAGTGACTTGCTGACTGTTGCAGTAAATCGTGCCGCCGTTGAACTGTGCCGTACCGTCATAATCAAAGGTGGAATTGCCCATGACGCTGATTGTGCCGCCGTTTACGATAATATTTCCGTTGGAGTCGATGCCGTCGGTATCTCCCGCGCTCATGGTGATGTTGATTGTGCCGCCGTTAATCTCAACGGTCGGAGTGAATGAATTTGACTTCTTTGCGGCGTTTATGCCGTCGTCCCAGCTGGAGAGGTCGAATGTGCCGTCATTGATTCTGATGTAGGTGCCTTCAATGCATTCGGCTGCGTTTATGGTAAAGCTGCCGCTGTCGATCTGCACCAGAGATACAGCGTGAATGCCGTCATCGCCGACGTTCATTGAGAAGCTGCCGCCGCCGATGTAGATATATCCTAAGGTGTCGTCGTCCTCGTTCTCGGCGTGAAGACCATCTGTTCCCGCTTTGATGGTGAAGCTGCCGTCTGAAATGCGTATGGAGTCGTTGGCTTCGACGGCTTTTGAGGAGGCGGTGATTTTATAGGTGCCTCCGGTGATTTTGAGATCGTCCTTGCCGACTATTCCGTTGTCTGAAGAGTGGATGGTGAGTGTGCCCGTGCCGTTGAGCACGAGATCATCCTTGGAGAAGATGGCGCCGTCAGTGTTTGTGTCACCGTCAGCCTTGAATGTGCCTGTTACGGACAGTGAATTGTCGCCTGTGAGAGTTATGAACACTTTGTCCGCGTTTTTGACATAAACGCAGGGAAAGTCGGAATTTGTGATTGTAACGCCGTCAAGAACTATCTGAACCTTGTCATCATCGCCCGCGTCAACTATTATTGTGCATTCTTCGGCGTTACCGGTGATGTGATAAACCCCGGCTTTTGAAATGGTGACATTTTTGCCGGAATTAACGGTGAGTTCCTTGGCGTCGCTGAGGTCGGCGTTTTGTGCAAGGTCGCGTTCGGTGAAGAGTTCATCTGCCGAAAGTCCGCTGCCCGAAGATTTGGATGTGGTTGAAACAGCGGTTTCCTCGTCGTTTGCCAGAGTTGCCACCGCCGCGGGAGTATTTGATGTCCCGGATGTCGACAGTGCGCTGCCGGCTGAGGTGCAGCCGGACATGGGGAGCATGAGCATCTGCACTGCAAGCAGTGCCGCAATATATATCCGGATGTTCTTTTTCTTCTGATTTTCGGCCTTGATGATCTCTGTCATGTTCTTGAAGTTTTTCATAATATTACCTCCTATGGTAAAGCGATTTTGATTTGCTCTTTTTTGAAGCTCTCGCTTTTGATGGCTTTATTATAAAAAACGAACCTTTAGTTTACTTAAAATGATTTGTGAAGAATTTGTGACTTCGAGATAACATCAATATATAATAATCATATGTACTTTATGCCCGACTTTCTTCTGCAATCCGTGTTAATTCTTCTATGAAGCTGTCTGAACGCGCAGCTTGCCGTTCTTCACCGAGATTGTAATACACCCGTCATACGACGTGCTGTAAATGTGCCTGAATCTCATGTCTTGAAGTCGGCTGCGAAGAGAATCGGAGTTTCTTTCGTTTGCGGAAATTATTACCGCGCCCACATTCAGAGTGGAAATTCCGATAATATCCTTACCTACGACAGCCGCGTCGCAGCTTCGCCAATTCTCTGGGATTAGTGTGCAGTTGCCCTTTTCGGGGCAGATAAGGGCTGTTGTCCCGCCGCATGTCATGCGCTGCCATCTGCCGCCGCTTCTGTCTGTGAATGTTTCAAGAGTCAGCGCCATTGAGTCAATTTTTACCGTGCTTTTAAAAGGCATGACTTCGGCGTGACTTTCAGTATACAAGTCAATGTCGGTAATCAGAAAATCGGGAGAATACTGATTCAGCATACGATGAAGATTACTGCTTCTTGATTTTGAATCGTCCGATACAGCTATTGCGTCCACCTTCATGACGCCTTTGGTCCTGAGAGTTTCCTTTATTACGGTAAGTCCGTAGGAATTACCTCCCGCTTCTGCAAATACCGCATGTGTGCGATTTTTTGCACACACGCACATACCGCCGTCACTTGTGTCGAACACCATGATTTCAGCGCCTTTGCAGAATATCTGTTGTGACGCCATCGCTGAAAAGATCAGTACAGTGATCTCGCAGAGAACGAAGCTCCGCAGCCTTATGGCGAATTGCCGGCTGTGTATCCGTCGGTTCATAATAAATGCGCAGCCCAGCAGCAGAGCGATAAAAAGCATAAGATAAGGCATGTATGAGAAACTCGTGTTGAGAACCGAAAAGGGCAGCTTTGCCAGGATTCCGGCAACCGCTTCGAGATATGTGCACAGCGCGGCTGCCGCAAATCTAAGAGGGAGCGATAGCAGCCAGCCGATAAAAGGAATGCAGTAAATCATCGAGGCGATAATCCCTGTAATTATGAATATTGAGGCTATGTACAGACAGAGCAGGTTCGTTAAGGGAGAAATTAACGATATGCTGCCAAAGTGTATTGCAGTCAATGGGAGTACGGAGAGACTGGCGGCGAGTGATACTGAAACCGAACTCAGCGCACGTTTGCCTGATCGCTTTACTTTGCCGTTTTCAGGCATTTTTCCGACGCGAATCAGAATTTTCCTTGCGGAGGTGAGCAATGATTCGTTTATCCTGTCGGAAGCGAGCAGCAGACCGAGTGTTGAGCATACCGAGAGCTGAAGGCCAATGTCGGCGGCAGCCCACGGATTCACGATACACATAAGCAGTATGGCTAAAGACAATGATGTGAGACTGTCCTCGTCGCGAAGCACCAAATTGCTGAACTTTGCCGCAATATGCATAACACCGGCTCTGACTACCGACGGTGTGAAACCTGTGACAGACATAAACGACAGAATAAAGCATACCACGATTATTATGGATGGCTTTGGTCTGACCCTTAGTTTATTTAGCAGCTTCTGGATCGTAAAAGCAAGCAGGGTCATATGAAGTCCCGATACAGCCAGCAGGTGAGCGATTCCTGTAGCGCGAAAATTTTCTACTGTCCGGCTGTCAATGAAGTCGGTATCACCAAGCAGCATTCCGCAAAGCATAGCCGACGCTCTGTCTGTCAGTGCCTGCCGTATGAATGAGATAATGATACGCTTTATTTTCAGATGAATATATTTCAGACGGAAGCCGCCATGTGTGACATAATGCTCCGAATACGGTTTGCACCAGCATCGTGCGTTGATTCCGTCGGCACGCAGAGATGTAGTGCTGGCGTAGCCGGGTTCGGTGTTGCTTTGCAGGAATTGCACCTCGCAGGTTATGCGGTCGCCTTCTTCGGCCTCCTCTATTGCGCTGCCGCTTGTCATAAGAATGCGGATTTTTTGATTAACTCCAGGAATGTCTATGCTGTCGGTTTCAATTGTGTACCTCCAGCGTCCGTACATTCTTCTCGGTATTTCACAGATTTCGCCTGAGATTACGCATGACTGATTGCTGAGGTTATCTGAAATGTCGTTTGCTCTCAGCTGACAGCATCCTATTACCAAAAGGGCAATGCATACAGGACACAGAATGAGAAGAATATTCCGCATTTTTTCACGGAATAAAAAACAGGCTGCGATCGCGGTGATCGCAGCCATAAAGCACAGTATGAAATTTACCTCCGGAAAGAGACAGACAGCCGCAGCCGATACTGCCAGATAAGTAAATCCGATAGCGGCAAGAGGTCGCTTCATGTCGTCTGCTCCTTTTGGAAGTTATTGTAAAAAGCGATTATTTGAAGAAAAGCGGCAGAGCTTCTAAGTAGATGATGTCGTCTCTGTCCTTTGCGTCGCCCTCGGCAAGCACAGCGCACTTTGCCACGATATTGCTGCCGGCTTTTTCGGCAAGCGTGACGACAGCGTTGAGGGAACCTCCTGTACTTATGACGTCGTCGAGAACGACTACTCTTTTGCCCTTGAGTTCGGCTGCATCGTCCTCACTGAGATAGAGCTTCTGAAGACTCTGTGTGGTTATGGACTGATCGTCAACGCTCAGTGCGTTGCCCATGTAGACCTTGAGCCCCTTGCGCGCCACGATGTATTTCTTGCCCGACTGACGGGACATTTCGTAAGCCAGAGGAATGCTCTTTGCCTCTGGGGTAAGGATAAGGTCGAATTCCGGGAGCTTGGCGAGAAGCGCTTCCGCCGACTTCTCGGTGACCTCTACGTCGCCGAATAGAATGAAAGCGGCGATGTCAATCTTGTCATTTACGGCGAATTTCTTCAGCTGACGTTTGCAGCCCGCGATAGTGATCTCATAGTAATCGTTCATCTTGGTCAAGTCCTTTTCAGTTGTTTTTTCGGCAGCATCAACGGCAGCCGTTTTTTTGTGCTTAAAAAGTCCAAACATAATTTACGCCATCTTTTCCGGCAGCTTCTTGCCGCCCAAAATATGAAAATGAATGTGGCTGACGCTCTGACAGCCGTCCTCACCGCTGTTGGTGACGACTCGGAAGCCGTTGTCAAGCCCCTGCTCCTTGGCAATCTTTGCGATGATCTCAAAGATGTGCGCAATAGCCGCGCTGTTTTCCGGTGTGATATCTGCGGCCGAATCGGCGATGTGTTCCTTGGGGATAACCAGAATATGCACAGGAGCCATGGGATTGATGTCCTTGAAAGCCAGTACAGATTCGTCCTCATAGACCTTAGTCGAGGGAATTTCGCCGGCAGCGATCTTGCAGAATAAGCAATCCATTTTTTATTCTTCCTTTCAATATAATAATATCAGGATAATACAATTAAATATGATGAAATTCACAAGACAATTTTAGCATTTTAACGCGGCATTGTCAATAAATATTTGCAATTATCTCTTATTATTTGAAGATATCGGATTGAATTAACTCTGTTATGACCCTGCGCTCTCGTATGCGTCGAGTCCCTTGTGCCAGATGAACAGGGCGACGGCAAGAAGTGTCAGGGCGGCGATGACGGGGGCGAGAATGCTGAAAACTGGCTGAGTATGACGCAGCAGGTAGCTTGCGGGATAGTATGATGTGAGGGCAAACGGAATGACGTATGTCACCGCGCCCCGCACGGATCGGCTGTAAATGCTGACCGGGTACTGTGAGAATTGATTCAGGTTGTAAACTGCTTCTAAGATATGTCCGCTTCGTTTGGTCCAGAAAGCTATCGAGCCGAATATCGTCTTGATTGCGACGTAGATCAGCGTTCCGAATATTATGGCAATCAGCGCAAGGGGGATATCGTACCACACGAATGGCAGGTTGATGTGCCTGAGAGATGTCACGATAAGAGCGATTCCCACAATCAGCTTGCCGAACGCATCCACCTGAAATTCCTCCACCGTAACAATTAGCAGAGTATTTATCGGTCGTGTGAGGTATTTGTCAAATTCCCCCTTGCGGATCATCCAATAGCTGACATTCCATATGTTGTCGAAAAAGAGATGATCCAGGCCGTTTGGAAATAGCGAAAAGCCGTATATAAACAGCACTTCATAATATCCCCAGCCTCGGAGATTTTCCACTCTGCCGAAGATAATGGCAAGAAACGCTATGTTTATCACCTGTTCTATCAGGAAACCCACAGCACCGGTCACGAAGTCGATCTTGTACTCCATGAGTTTTTTGAGATGCAGCGCCGCAAACATTCTCTGAAGCCGAAATGCCCGATGTATTCCCTTAAATAAATGCCTTGTACGATAATTCTTCAAAATATCCCTTCTTTATTTATTTTTCGCTGTTGAGCAGGCCTCTTAGAGTGCCTTTATCCTCCCTGAACGGAGACGTGGCGCAGGGCTGTGGAGAGAATGAATTTTGAGA
The DNA here is from genome assembly GCA_900321515.1 of uncultured Eubacteriales bacterium. Lineage (GTDB taxonomy): Bacteria > Bacillota > Clostridia > Oscillospirales > Acutalibacteraceae > RUG762. The sequence goes on from ONWI01000026.1 coordinate 26,406, forward strand.
TGAGGTAGAACCCTATGACCCAGCCGAACTGAATGGCAAGGTGCAGGGCGATTTCGCCTCCGGAATACTTGCCCATGTAGATCATCACTGGCGTGTAGCAAAGCGAAGAGAAGGGCATCCATTCCAGTACCTTCCGCAGTCCGTCCGGCATCAGTGCGAGAGGAACTACCGCGCCCGAAACAAAGCGCAGTATTCCGGATTTGATGATGTTGAAGCCCCAGAGATTTTTGAGGAAGAAAGCCATGAACCCAAAACAGACGTTCATGTAGAAGGAGAAGAGATAGCTCATCACCATGCTCAGAAGATACAGCAGGAACGAGGTTATGTCAAACGCGAATCCGCCATACGCGTGGAATTTGTAGATTTCCACGCCGATCACCACCGGAGCGAATATCATTGAGAAGATGAGCAGTTTCCAGCCGATCTCGGTAAAGAGAAACGTGCTGTGAAATCCGACCGGCTTGATAAGGCGCATGGCGATATTCCCGTCTTTGACCTCTTCGCCTACGTCATAGGAACCGTCGCTGTCGGTGAGGAAATTTGTCAGCGCCGTGATGAAGAGGAACACAGTCATATCGGTCATGGTGAAGCCGTTTATCATTCCCTCACCGGATGAACTGTAGACTGCAAACCAGATGTAATACATCACCAGACAGTATACGATACTGCCGAAAAAAAACGCTATGAAATTAGTGCGGTAAATCATTGCCGTCTGAATACCCGACCGCATGAACGGCAGGTAAGTATTCAGGTATTTTTTGATGGATTTGAACGGGTGCATGTTGGATGCTCCTTTATACTCACAGCTTAAATTTGAAGACTGCCCTTCGCAGGGCTTCGTTGAAGCAGAGAAAGTCGTGCTTTGCCTGCCACTGTTCAAATGTGTAGTCAATGCCGATTTGGTCAAGTTCTTTGGCGAAACTGATATGATCGGGGTAGAATTTATCATCTGTTCCGCAGGTCATGTAGATTTCCGGCAGGATTCCCTTTTGCCTGGCAGATTTGGCAAGTTCGGTCAGTTCGTATTCCGGCAGCCACTCCAAATCCTCTCCGAAGACAGAGGGAATGTCGTTAGCCAGCTGCTGTCCGAAAAGCCGTGTCGCTTCTTCGATGCCGTGCTCCTTCATGAAAGCAAGGTCGTTCCTGATAAAAAGACAGCCCGATGAAAACGCGCCGCACATTCCGTACTGCTCCGGTTTGGTGAGCGCGCATTTCAAAGCGCCGTAGCCTCCCATCGAAGCGCCCATGACGGCGGTGTTTTCACGGTCGGCGGAAATATTGAAGACGCTGCGGCAAATCTGCGGCAGCTCTTCCGTGATGAATGTGAAGTAGCGGAAGCCGTGCTTCATGTCAGTGTAAATGCTTCGTCCCGCGTCCGGCAAAATGTAGATCGTATTGCCTCCCATGGCGTAGACCGGCAGCATGGAATAATCCAGCCAGCTGCTTGAATTGCCTCTGAGTCCGTGCAGAATATATGCGATCTTGTAAGGAGTATCCTGCATAAGGTTATTTGGGGTGATGATGGATACAGGAGTGTCCATTTCGAGTATATTTGAATAAATCGTTCCGCTGAGTCTCATAGAGAATTACCTCCATAGGATTTTATTCTGATGTCATTCAGTTCCTCTGCGGTAAGGCAGCGGGAACGGTACAGACGCAGATATTCTTTGGATACGTCGGAATCAAATATCAGCACATCGTCGGAATTGATGGTGACGTCGATCCCGTGACGGTAAAGTTTTGCTATAGGGTGACCGGCGATGTCTGGTACCCTGCCCAAGAGAAAATTGCTGGACGGCGTGATGTTGAGCCGTATTTTATTATTGGCAAGGTAATCCATCACTTCCTCGTCATTGACGGCAGCTATGCCGTGTTGCACTTCATCCAGATGAAGTGCCCTGACAGCGGTTAGAATATCCTGTGCCGTTCCCCATTCGCCAACGTGGGCTTTGAGTACCAATCCGTCGTCGGCAGCCTCGCGGTAAATGGGAATGAAGTTTTCAATCGGCTGAGCCAGCTCATCGCCGTAGAGGTCGATGGAATAAAATTCCTCTCGTCCTCTGAATTTTTTAAAGCAGTCCTCCAGGTAGTCGATCGGGCAGTGACGCGACAGCCCGATTTGCAGACGAAGCTCGATTTCAGGGGCAATGCGATGGTGGATTTCCTGAAAAGCGTATATCAGCTCGCTCACATCATTGTGGAAGAATTCACCCAGTCCCCATACGTCCTCTCCGATTTCCAGCATGGTAATGCCGTCGTATTTCGCTTGAACAAAGGTTGCTTCAATCAGAAAACGCCGTCCTTCGGGACTGTTGAAATGTTTACCGATGTATCTGCAATTCCATTCGTCCATCTCGCGCATAGAGGCAAGCGGTCGTGTCACAGGGTTTACCTTGTGTCCTGTCTTTTGGAAAATGTAGTCCCTGTTGCCCCCGAGCACAAAATGACTGTGCAGGTCGGTTTTCGGTATTTTCCGGATGTTTTCCAGATTTTCACTTTTGAGAGCATCCACAAAATTCATTGTAATATCCTTTCAAAATCATGTGGCAGGTTGACACTGTGCCAATTGTCATTTATAATAAAGCCGTAGTGTAATCTATTGACAGGAGGTTTGAAAAATGGGTATTATCAAAGCTGTTACAGGAGCTGTCGGCGGCGTTATGGCGGATCAATGGCTGGAAATGTATTACTGCGACAGCATTCCGCAGGGAATTCTTGCGATCAGAGGCAAGAAGCATGTCAGTGAGCGCAGTTCCAACACTAAGGGCGATGAGAACGTTATAAGCGACGGCTCGGTTATTGTGGTGAATGAAGGGCAAAGCGCCATTGCAGTTGAGCAGGGTAAGGTTATCGGCTGCTACGCCCAGCCTGGCGAACATGTATTTCACGGCGGTCGCGCAAGCATATTTTCCTGCGGCGGCGTGAAGGGAATAGGGAAGGAGATATTCAGCCGAGTCGGTTTTGGCGGCGACGTTGCCATTCATCAGTACATCCTGTATATTGACATGAAGGAGCAGATGGGCAATCCCTTCACGGTCTCCTTCCCGATTTGTGTGACAGATGACGGGATTGGTATGCAATTGACCGCAACCGCGAAAGTAAAGGGCGTCTTTTCATTCAGGATAACTGAGCCGGGGACCTTTTATCAGAAAATATTCAGAGGCGCTTCTGGTACAATGACTGTGAGAGATGTGCTTCCCCAGCTTCAGGCAGAATATGCCACTGCTATGATGGAAGCGTCCGCGAAGCTCTTCGCGGGTTCACTCAGGCTGTCCGATATGCCGGGCAAGGTGGCTCAGATAGCCGACGCGGTGAGTGAGTGCATGACCGAAAAATGGGTGGGACTGCGTGGCTTCACGGTTGTTTCCACCGCGATTGAGAGTCTGACGGTCTGTGACGAGGACATGCGGGAAATTCAGACTGTTCAGCGTAGCAAGATTCTCCGCGACCCGACTATGGCTGCGGCGGCGCTGACCGGTGCCCAGGCGGAAGCAATGACTGAGGCCGCGCGGAATGAGAATGGCGGCTTTGTCGCCGTGAGAGCGTTTTATCCGCCCGCTCCGGTCAATCCCGTTCCGTTGCCGAATGTAGCTTCAGCGCCGGAAGCCGGTAAATTGCCGAATGTTCCTGCCGCACCGAAACCTCAGCCTGCACAGAATATCTTTCTCTCGCCAGAGGATGAAAACAGACCAAGGCTGTGGTACTGCACGAACTGCCGTAAAATGATTACTTCAAAATTCTGTCCGGATTGCGGCGCGAAGCGCAAATAATAATCATTCCACTGTGAACTCAGTCCATTCGATATGGTTGTATTGCATAACGTCGTCAGAGAACTTCATGCCCAGTTTTTTATAAAATGGAACGGCATTTTCGTTTGCGATCAGATAAACCGCTATATCCTTTTCACCGCCCGCGAGCTCGTGGGCGGTTTTCATCAATTCCCTGCCGATTCCCTGACGGGCATAATCGCGGTCAACGCCGAGGTCGGTCACATACAGCCAGTAGGCGAAGTCGGTCAGACCCAGCAGCGCGCCCACTATTTTACCGTTTCCGTCAAGTGCGGCAAGGCTGATCGAAGCATTCTTCAGCAGGCGTGGAATCCTTTCCTCAAAGCGCTCCTTCGGATACTGGGAGCCGAGGTCTGTACGTTTTAAAAAGTCGATGTATTCCTCCGCCGTGAATCGGCGGTTTTCTATTCTGATTTCATTATTCATTGAATTATTCCTCCGTTTTGGCAGTAAACCTGAAGCGGCAGGTGGGACGTATCTCACCGTGATACATTGCGTTGCCTTCGAATTCCATGACGAAGCCGCATTTTTCCATGACGCGGCGTGAAGCGCAGTTTTCGGCGGCGCATATTCCCATAATGTGGTCAAGACCGAATTGCTTCATTATAACCGGCATGAATGCTTTTACCGCTTCGCTTGCGAAGCCTTTTCGGGCGAACGTCATTCCGATGTGGTAGCCGATTTCCCATTCTCCGTTTTCAAGCGGAACAAGCTCAACATGACCGATGTTGCAGTCCTTTTCTTTGAGTATTACCGGATATACCTGAGGCGCTTCGGGATTGCCGTAATTTGCCGATAGATACTGAATGGCATAAAGCGCGTCCTGCTCAGTTTCAAACACCTCGTCCGGCTGGAAACGACGGTTATTTTCATCAACTGACAGTTCGTGGACCGCCTGCGCCATATCGTCTGAAAAAGTCTGTATCAATAGCCTTTCCGATTCTGCAATTATCATATTCAGCTCACCTCCGCGTCTTTTTCCTGAACTTCGCCCTTATAAAGCCTTCGGATTATCTCCTCTATGTCAGCGTCTTTAAGATTAACGTCCTTGACATGCAGAGTTCCGAGTGTATAATTGAGTATTTTTTCTACAGGTATCTTATCGGTATTAAAATTCACAGTGACCATAGTGCCTTCTGTCTTTACTGAAAGATCTCCCTCTTCAATCGAACTGTCGGCGAAGGCTCCTGCGTAATCCAACGCGGATACTGCGGATTTGTCTGCGGCTTCAAAATTGAGTTCGCGCATTTGTCCGTATTTCTGCTTCAGATTGTAAAGGCTGCCGTCATAGACCTTCTTGCCGTGATCTATCATAACGATTCTCTTGCATAGCATGGAAATGTCGTCGAGGTCGTGGGTTGTGAGAATGACGGTGGTCCCTTCTTGCTGGTTGATATATGTGACAGCCTTTCGGATGTTGTCCTTGACTACAACGTCAAGACCGATGGTCGGTTCGTCGAGAAAGAGCACCTTCGGATTGTGCAGGAGCGAGGCTGCTATATCGGCACGCATCCGCTGCCCGAGTGAAAGTGTGCGTACAGGCGTCTTGATGAAGGACTGAAGCTCCAGTACTTCATCGAGAAAAGCCATCTGCTTTTTGTAGCGATCGTCGTCTATTTCATATATTTCCTTAAGCACGCTGTATGTTTCTCCCAGCGGGAGATCCCACCAGAGCTGTGTCCGCTGTCCGAACACCACTCCGATTTCCTTGACGTAGCGCTTGCGGTTTTTGCGCGGATTCTGTCCGTTGATTATGCAGCTTCCGCCGGTGGGAGTGAGAATTCCGGTGAGCATTTTGATGACGGTGGATTTGCCTGCGCCGTTCGGACCGATAAAGCCGAGTATCTCTCCTTTGTCCACATGGAATGAAATGTCGTCAACCGCCTTGACAATTTCGGTCTGCGGTCTGAACAGCGACTTTACGCTTCCCATAAGTCCGGGCTGTTTTATTGTCTTCTTGAAGTATTTTTCGAGGTTCTGCACATGTATCATTTTTCTTGCGCTCCCTTGTTCGTTTGCATTGTTATATCTAATATATCATTGCAGAAGTTTTATTGCAAGTGCGGCAAGGGATTCTTTATCTTTTTTTTAGAAAATTTATTCTGAACAGGCTCTTACAGTGACGGGGAGAACGGGGCGCAAAAAAACACCGCAAAATACCGCAGGGCCATGAGTAATAGTCATTGACCTGCGGTATTTATAGAGACTGTTTAGTGAGGATTGCACTGTCAGATATAGCTTTCCGCTTCTTCACGGCTGAGTCCGTGTTCTTTCATGAGAATATCACGGAGCTTATCGTTGTCGTAGCCAAAGCTGCGCAGCAAGTCAACCGTGCCTTTTATGCTGCGATGTCCGGTACGCTCGGCGCCATTGCGCATTTCCTGCATCATGCCGGTCATCACTCTTTCGGTCATTTCACGATCACGGTATGGTGTAACGATATGCTGGTCACATTCCTGAGAAATATCCTCCGGGGTTGCTTTTTCATTTTCACTTAACACTTTAAAAACCTTCCCTTCACTGTGAATATAGTGCAAACAGATCATACGCCGTCCAAGGATGAGTATGAAGCGTCCGGCACCATTAATTCCGGAACGGCAAACAGTTCCGGACGTTCCATAGGGCATCACTGTCTATAAGTGCATTTTACCAGTTTTATATGAATTTTTCAACTGTCGGTGAAACAAAAGAAAAATTAATTTGCAAAATATATATCCGATGTTTTCGGGGCACCGGATTTAATGAAATGTAAAATAATTTTTTCTGATATGTAAAAAATATTGAGAAACCACTTGTAAAACAAAATTCTATGGATTATAATGATTTCAATTATACATTAAGAGTCTGTGCAGTTTTTCGGCGTGTGCGGAGATATAATGAACAGGCTCTAAGGCAAAGGCGATTATGAGGTGAAGGAGAATGGAACGCGCGGAACAGGCGGTTAATTTCAAGCACAACGGAAACAACTGCTGTCAGGCAGTGCTTATGGCTTACGCCGACAGAATAGATATATCAGAGCAGCAGATCAAGCGGC
>ONWI01000053.1 GCA_900321515.1 uncultured Eubacteriales bacterium
AGCGGAAGAGACACGGCGGTGATATGAGAAATTCCTGAATTTTTACAACCGGCTGACGATTGAAAAGTGAGGTAGAAAAATGCGTAACGTAATTTGTTTCCATAATCCGGATGAAATAAACGGATATCTTAGCAACTGGTATCCTTCGGATTTTGAGATTGACGGGGTCAGATTCACATCAATGGAACAGTACATGATGTACAGCAAGGCTGTGCTTTTTAATGACGACGAGATAGCTTCGGAAATCATGAATGCGGCTGACCCCGGAAAAATCAAGGCGCTGGGCCGCAAGGTGAGGAATTATAATCACTCGTTCTGGAACGGTATGAGGCAGATAATTATTTATAACGGACTTTTGGAAAAATTCAGACAGAATCCCGAGCTGCGGCAAAAGCTGCTTGCGACAGACGATGATATTCTGGCTGAATGCGCGGCTTCGGACAAAATCTGGGGCATTGGCCTTTCAATGCAGAGCAGGGACAGATTTGACACGGAAAAATGGCCCGGGGAAAACCTTCTGGGATATGCCCTTATGATGGTAAGAGAACAATTGAAAAGAGAATTATAATAATATCTGAGGAGTATTCCTCAAACCGTCAGTAAAAGAAGGTAATTGATGTGAAAAAGTTAAGGCAAAAGGTCAGGAAATCGCGTGTCATCAAAAATATGCTGCTCATTACATTGGGCAGCTTTGTATATGCGTTTGCATTTGAATGGATGTTCATACCCAACAATATTGTAATGGGCGGGTTTACCGGACTTGCTCAGACTCTGAACCGGTTTGTTCCGGCAGTGCCTATAGGAGTTACGGTGATTGCGCTGAATATCCCGCTGTTTGTTTTGGGCATCAGGCGGCAGGGCTTCCGGCTGCTGCTGGATTCTGTATACGCGATGTCGCTCAGCTCGGTCTTTATTGATGTGCTCGGCTACGCAATAAGATTCAGACCGATCGAGGATCATCTGGTCGCCTGTCTGATAGGCGGCGGCATGGTGGGTATTTCCATGGGAATACTGCTGATGGTCGGCGCGACGACAGGCGGTGTGGAGCTTGCCGCACGGCTGCTCAAATATCACTTCAAGCACATTTCAATAGGCAAGCTGTGCCTTTTCATTGATTTGTTGGTAATAGCATTTTACACGCTGGTTTTCAGAAATATCAACGACGGTCTTTACGCCGCAATAGCCATGTACATCAGCAGTCTGAGCATGGACGCTGTGGTTTACGGACGAAACACATCAAAGGTCGCATGTATCATCTGTTCCGAAGGCAGGCAGATCAAGGAACGGCTCATAGAACTTGACCTGGGCGTTACCAATATCCGTGCCCACGGCGGTTACAGCGACAGCGAGAAGGATATACTGATATGCGCTTTCAAGCCCAGCAGGATATCCGAGCTTAAATCCGCGATTATGGATATTGACAAGACCGCGTTTGTAATCATATGCAATGCCGAGGATATTTTCGGAGAAGGCTTTGCCGATGTGAGCATGGACAGTCTGTAATTATTTGTATCTGGCAGTTTTGCATTTATTTTTTAAGGGTGATGAGAATTATGATAACCGAATCGTTTGACGACAAGACGCAGCCGGTAGTGAGTTTCGGCGACTTTTACGACGAACAGAAACATCTTATCGATGTATGTCTTGTTACATTTTCAAAGCAGATTTACGACAATGTTCTGAAAACCTTCGACTGCGAAAAAATCGCCGAAATTCAGGTGGCAAACGGCGACATTCCTATATACAGGTTCAATCATTCCGGCATGGATATCGGCATTTATCTCTCCGGCATCGGTTCAACACTGGCGGCACAGTTCTGCATTGAGTCAAATTTCCTGATCGGCGCGACCAAATACATCATGTTCGGTTCTGCTGGAAGTCTGGACGGTGATATTACGGACCGGAAGTTTGTCATCCCGACTTACGCCTACAGGGACGAGGGAATGTCCTATCACTATGCTCCGCCTGCGGATTATATTTACATCAAGAATCACGGCAGACTTGCCGCAATATTCCGTGAGTTGGGACTCCCGTTTACCGAAGGCAGGGTATGGACAACCGATGCATTTATGCGGGAAACCGTGGGTCAGATGATGCTTCGCAGGAGCGAGGGCTGCATTGCCGTCGAGATGGAACTCGCGGGAGTGCAGGCAGTATGTGATTTTCACGGGCTGGAGCTGTACGACTTCCTTGCGACCGGCGATGTGCTTTCGGGAAACGAGTATCGTGTGGAAGGACTGAAGGGCGCAAATCACAACATGGACAAATTCTACATAGCGCTGGAGATAGCAAAGAGAATATAAATTTACAACATATTTATGCTTTGTTGACAAAACTGATACGGACTTCTGTTTTTGTTCTAAAAAAATTAAGAAAATGCTTGCAATTCTGTAAAAGATGTGTTATCATATGCTTGTAACTTTGAAAAGGGGAATAGTAAGCTCCTTTTTAAAGTCCACGGATTATTTTGAAAAGATTTGCCAAAAATTAAGAGGGATTGGCAAATCCAAAAAAA
>ONWI01000110.1 GCA_900321515.1 uncultured Eubacteriales bacterium
CAGAGATTCAAGTGTCCAATTCCGCGTAATACAGAATATTCGTGTCGGTGTCGTAAACCGCAAGCGTGAAGTTGTACGACGGCCGGCTTTCGTCAAGCAGCATGGAAGCGTCCTTCGGGTCGGTTGCGTAGCTGTGGCGGTCGCGGAAAAAGTAATAGCCGTTTTCAACCTTTTTAATAACAGGGTGGTTTTTAACATGATTTACACACCGGAAACCAAAAAGGCGATGCGCCTGATGTTTGAGGCGCACCGGGACGCGTGGGACAAAAGCGGAGTGCCGTATGTATTTCATCCGTTCCATGTCGCCGAGCAGATGGACGACGAGCCTTCCACGATAGTCGCTCTGCTTCACGACGTTGTGGAGGATACGGATTACACGCTTGACGACCTGCGCGAACTGGGCTTTTCCGAGGAAGTCTGCGAGGCGCTCGATTACATGACCCACCGCGAGGGCGTGCCTTATTTGGATTATGTCAGGCGTATCAGGGAAAATCCCATTGCGGTAAAGGTCAAGCTCGCGGACCTTGCCCACAACAGCGACCGCACGCGGTTTGACAGCATGACCGAGGCGGATTTCAGGCGGGAGCAAAAGTATCGCGAGGCGATGGCGATATTGCGGGGCGAGTAAGAAACACAGAAAGGATTTGTTGAAAAATGTCTGCAAAAATATTTGTTTCGGGACTGCTTAATGTGGAGACAACCGTCTCGGTGAGAGGCTTCCCGATCAATTATTATCCGATAGACTTTCTGTCATTCGGAGTCAATTCCAATGTCGCCGGCGTGGGCTGCAATATAGCCAAGGCGCTGACCGCGCTGGGGGACAGCGTGATACTCAATTCCTACACGGGCAGCGATGCCGAGGCGGAGAGAATCTTCGCCGAGCTGCGTGAGTACGGCATTCCCACAGAAGGCGTCCGCCGCGAACTCAAAAGCACGCCGACGTCTGTCATCCTCTTTGACCGGGAGGGCAGACGTCAGATATACTGCGACCTCAAGGACATTCAGGACCGCATGACTGACCCCGGATGTATGGACGGCGCACTCCGCAATGCCGACGCGGCGCTGCTCTGCAATATCAACTTCAACCGCGCCCTCATCAGAAAGGCGCGCGAAACCGGCAGGCTTACGGCGACCGACGTTCATGTACTGGGCGACGTCGAGGAGGATTACAACCGCGAATTCATGGAGAACGCCGACATCCTCTTCCTGAGCGACGAGGCGCTTCCCTGCGCGCCGGAGGAATTCATTCAAAGGCTGCATGAGCGCTATCACAACCGCGTCATCGTCATCGGCATGGGCGCGAAGGGCGCGCTGCTGCTCGATTCCGCCGCGAACCGGCTCGTCACCGTGCCGGCTTACAAGGACGCGAAGGTGGTCAACACCGTCGGCGCGGGCGATTCGCTTTTCTCCGCGTTCATGCATTATTACGTCAGGGGACTGTCCGCCGAGGACTGCCTGAAACGCGCCGTGATATTCGCCGGAATCAAAATAGGCTTCAACGGAGCGGGCGTCGGGTTTTGCGGCGAAGACGAAATCGAAAGGATTATGGGTCAGAGATAATCCACGATACTGAGGGAGGTCAGTTGAAAAAATGTTCGCCCATCTTCATCTGCACAGCGAATACAGCCTGCTGGACGGAGCCTGCCGCATCAAGGAGCTTGTCGCCGCCGTGAAGGAACTGGGGCAGGAGGCTGTCGCCATCACCGACCACGGCGCGATGTACGGGGCGGTGGATTTTTACAAGGAAGCCAAGAAGCAGGGCGTCAAGCCTATCATCGGCTGCGAGGTGTACGTGGCGCCCCGGAGCATGACCGACAAGACACACGGGGTTGATTCTGATTATTCCCATCTCGTGCTGCTGTGCGAGAATATGACGGGCTACCGCAATCTGATCAAGCTGGTGTCGCTCTCGTGGACCGAGGGCTTCTATGTCCGACCGAGAATCGACCGCCGTATTCTGGCGGAGCATTCGGAAGGGCTTATCGCGCTTTCCGCGTGTCTGGCGGGGGATATCCCAAAATTCCTGCTGAGCGGGGATTACGCCTCCGCGTACAGGCGCGCGCTGGAATACCGCGAAATTTTCGGCGCGGACAGCTTCTTCCTCGAACTTCAGAATCACGGCGTCGAAGACCAGATGACAGTCAGCGCCGGGCTGATACGTCTCCACAACGAGACCGGCATTCCGCTTGTGGTCACCAACGACTGCCACTATATCCAAAAGAGCGACGCCCGCACGCATGAGATACTTCTCTGCATACAGACCAAGACCACGGTCAATGACCCCGGCGCGTTCCGGTTCCCGACGGATGAATTCTATCTCAAAAGCGAAGCGGAGATGCGTTCGCTTTTTCCCGACTATCCCGAAGCCGCCGACAACACCGTCCGCATTGCCGACCGCTGCCATGTGGAATTTGAATTCGGACAGACCAAGCTGCCGCATTTTGAGGTGCCGGGAGGGGAGGACCACGCGCTCTATCTGAAACAACTCTGTTACGACGGACTCCGGGCGAAATACGAAAATCCCGACGACGAACGCCTGACTTCACGGCTGGAATACGAGCTTTCGGTTGTGGACAAAATGGGCTACACCGACTATTATCTCATTGTCAATGACTTCGTGCAGTACGCCAGGAACCATGACATCCCCGTCGGCCCCGGAAGGGGTTCCGGCGCGGGGAGCCTCGCGGCGTACTGCGTGGGGATCACCGACGTTGACCCCATGAAGTACGACCTTCTCTTTGAGCGCTTCCTCAATCCCGAACGTGTCAGTATGCCGGATTTCGACATTGATTTCTGCAACGAGCGCCGGCAGGAGGTCATCAATTATGTCATCCGGAAATACGGCGCGGACAACGTGGCACAGATCATCACCTTCGGCACAATGGCAGCCAAGGCAGCCGTCCGCGACGTGGGACGCGCGCTGGGCCTGCCCTACAGCGTCCCGGACCGCATAGCAAAGATGATACCCGGCGCGCTTCACATCACCCTCAGGGACGCGCTCGCGAGTTCCGACGAACTTCGCAGGGAGTACGAGAACGACCCCCGGATAAGAGAACTGCTGGATATTTCCATGAGCCTCGAAGGAATGCCGCGCCATGCCTCCACCCACGCGGCGGGAGTGGTCATCACCCGCCTTCCCGTGAGCGAATATGTTCCTCTGGCGGTCAATGACGACGTTGCCGTCACGCAGTACACAATGACCACGCTCGAAGAACTCGGACTGCTCAAAATGGACTTTCTGGGCATACGCAACCTGACGGTCATCAAGGACGCGGAAACCATGATACGCACGTCGCTTCCGGAATTCAGCGTCGGCAAAATCCCCTATGACGACCCGGAGGTCTTCCGGATGATGTCGGCGGGGGAGACGTCGGGAGTCTTTCAGTTCGAATCGGCGGGAATGCGGAGCGTTCTTCAGCGCATGGAGCCGAAAAGCGTGGAGGACCTGACCGCCGTGCTGTCGCTCTACCGTCCCGGCCCGATGGCGTCCATTCCAAAATATATCGAAAACAGCAAAGACCCGTCCCGCATCCGTTATGACGACGAGCGGCTGAGGAGTATTCTCGACGTGACCTACGGCTGCATCGTCTATCAGGAGCAGGTCATGCAGATATTCCGGGCGCTCGCGGGCTATTCGCTGGGGCGGGCGGACGTTGTCCGCCGCGCCATGAGCAAGAAGAAGCACGACGTCATGAGCCGCGAACGGGAGGTCTTTCTGAACGGTCTCCGGGACGACGACGGAAACGTTATCGTCGAAGGCGCCGCCGCCCGCGGAGTCCATCGCGAGGCTGCCGAAAAAATCTTCGCCGAGATGGAATCCTTCGCCTCCTACGCCTTCAACAAGAGCCACGCGGTCTGCTATGCCGTGGTGGCGTATCAGACGGCTTATCTCAAATGCAAATTCCCAGGCGAATACATGTCGGCGCTGCTCACCAGCGTGCTTGACTGGCGGGGGAAGGTCTCGGAGTATATTGCCGAGTGCCGCCGCATGGGCATTCCCGTGCTTCCGCCGAGCATCAACGAGAGCGGCATCAATTTCACATACACCCCCCAGGGAATACGCTTCGGGCTGCTGGCGATAAAGAATTTGGGCAAGGGCGCGATAATTCGCATTCTCAGGGAACGTCAGGCGGGAGGGAAGTTCAGGAGATTCACGGAATTCTGCTCCCGCGCCTGCGGCGCCGAGGTCAACCGCCGCGCCGTCGAAAGCCTGATCAAGAGCGGCGCGCTGGACGGACTTGCCGACAACCGCCGCCAGATGCTGCTTTCGCTTGACAGGGTGATGGATTATCTGGAGGAGGACAGGCGGCACAATCTCGAAGGTCAGATGAATCTCTTCGGCGGCGAGGAAGCCGCGGGACAGGACATCGGACTCCCACAGACCGAGGAATTTCCTCTGGGCGTGCTGCTCGACATGGAAAAGGAAGTCACCGAGCTGTATCTCAGCTCCCACCCGCTGGAGGAATACGCCGGAACTGCCGCCGCAATCAACGCCTCTCCGATACTGGATATAATCGCGGGGGCGGATGACGAGACCGACACGCGCTATTGCGACGGAAGTAAGGTGCGGCTGCTCGCAATGATAGAAAAACTGAAGTTCAAGCTCTCCAAAAACAACGAGAGGATGGCGTTCGCGGACATTGAGGACCCCGGCGGCTCGCTTGAAATGATAATCTTCCCCAAGGTGCTTGCGGGCTACGGGAGGATAATATCCGAGCAGGTCCCGCTGATAATCGACGGACGCATCAGCCTGCGCGAGGAGGAAGAGCCAAAGATAATCTGCGAGAGGGTATTTTCCCTGTCGCAGGCGGGCAGTCTGCCGCCGGCAGAGCGTGATTCCCGCGGTCAGCCCCGGGATTATCACCGCCCCGCCCCGGAACGTCCGCGCCACGGGGGCAATCCGATACTCTTTCTGCGCGTGCCGTCGATGGAGTCGGCGCAATGGGGGCGCGCGGTCAAGGTGCTAAGAATATTCGACGGAAATTCGCGGGTATTCGTGCGCTGCGCCGACACGGGACAGCTTGTGGAAGCTCCCGCGCAGTACCGCGTGATGATGAATAACGTCATGCTGGAGGAGCTTACCCGCATACTGGGCGAGGGCAATGTGGCAGTGCGGTATGAGAAAATTTTTATGTAAAACAGATAATCCTGAAAAAAATCCTGTTTTTTTGGCAAAAAGTTGTTGCTAAATTCTGATAGTATGCTATAATGGGAATGAGCGTATTGTCGGGAATATATTGTTTCCGGCAGCGAATTGATACATAATCAGTTTTCAGGGAGGATATTATAATGAGCAATCCTAATTCAATCGCGGTTCTCACCAGCGGCGGCGACGCACCGGGCATGAATGCCGCGGTCAGAGCGGTCGTCAGAACGGCTATCTTCAAGGGCATGGACGTTTACGGCGTCCAGAGAGGCTATAACGGCCTTATCACCGGCGAAGTGGTCAAGATGGATCTGAGAAGCGTTTCCGATATTATCCACAGAGGCGGCACCGTGCTGTATACTGCCAGAAGCCCCAAGTTCAGGACAGCCGAGGGCGTGAAGCAGGCTGCCGATTACTGCCGTGGACTCGGCATAAAGGGCGTTGTCGTCATCGGCGGCGACGGCTCCTACAGAGGCGCTCGCGACCTGACCCACGCCGGCATCCCCTGCGTCGGTCTGCCGGGAACCATCGACAACGACATCAGCTCCACCGATTACACCATCGGCTTCGATACCGCTATGAATACCGCCATGCATATGGTGGACAATATCCGCGACACTTCGCAGTCCCATGACCGCTGCAGCGTGGTGGAGGTAATGGGCAGAAACGCGGGCTATCTGGCGCTTCATACCGGCATAGCGTGCGGCGCGACGGCTGTTCTGGTGCCCGAAGTGCCTTTTGATCTCAAGAAGGACGTCGTTGCCAAAATTACCAGAACCCAGGCAACCGGCAAGAAGAATTTCATTGTTGTGGTTGCCGAGGGCGTAGGCGGCACGGAAACGATTGCCAAGCAGATTCAGGAGCTTACCGGCATAGATACCAGAGCCACCATACTCGGCCATGTTCAGAGAGGCGGCTCTCCCACGGTGCGCGACCGCGTTCTTGCCACACAGATGGGCTATCACGCAGTCGAGCTGCTTGAAAAGGGCATAGGCAACCGCGTGGTAGGCATCAAGGATGACAAGGTGGTTGACTTCGACATTGACAAGGCTCTCGAAATGCACAAGCCGTTCGAGGAAGAGCTTTTCAAGATTGCCGACGTTGTTTCCATCTGAGAATATAGTATCATAATAACGTGGAAGGCAAGATTTTCTGTTGCAATATAGGAAAGCTTGCCTTTTGTCGGTTTTTTATGCGCGGTTTTAACCAAAGGAAAGGATTTTTGAATATGTCAAAAAAAGTTGCAATTGTCATGGGCAGCGACAGCGATCTGCCCGTAGTCAAGCCCGCCGTCACTACTCTGAAGGAGTTCGGAGTGGAATATGAGGTCAGAGTCATGTCGGCTCACAGGACGCCCGACGCCGCCGCCGAATTCAGCAGGAACGCAAAGGCAAACGGCTTCGGCGTGATAATAGCTGCCGCGGGCAAGGCGGCCCATCTCGGCGGCGTGCTGGCGGCACACACCGTGCTTCCGGTCATCGGCATTCCGGTCAAATCCTCCACGCTGGACGGACTTGACGCGCTGCTTGCCACAGTCCAGATGCCGAGCGGCATTCCGGTGGCGACAGTGGCAATTGACGGTTCGGCAAACGCGGCTCTGCTTGCGATACAGATGCTTGCGCTTTCGGACGAGCGGCTTTCGGATAAACTCGCCGCGTACAAAAGGAGCATGGCGGAGGGTGTTGCCAGAAAGGACGCGGCGCTTCAGGAAAAACTGAAGGATATGTAAAAAATGATGGAGGTTTTTACCGCTTGGAAAAAATGGAAAATATTCAGAATGAAGCTTACGATAATCTGAGCGAAGAGTGCGGCGTGTTCGGCATTTACTGCACGGATGAAAAAAAGGTGCTGGAAATGACGCATCTGGCGCTCTACGCCATGCAGCACAGAGGAAGGGTCGGCGCGGGAATGGCATTCTCGGACGGCAGGACAATCCGCTGCTACAAGGATCTGGGACTGGTCGCCGACGTATTCACGGAGGATATGCTCAAAAGAATCAGGTCGGGAAAGATAGCCATTGCGCATGTGCGCAATTCGAGCAAGGCGGTGGTGGAGCGCGTGGCGGCGCAGCCGCTTGTTATGCGCTACATGGAAGGCGTTATGGCGCTCTCCAACAACGGCGCGCTGGTCAACGGCAACGACCTGCGGGAATATCTCGAACACGACGGGGCAATGTTCCAGGCGGGAAGCGACGCGGAGACCATGGCGTATCTGATAGCCCGCAAGAGAGTGCTTTCCGGCTCGATTGAAAAAGCCGTCGCCGAGGCGATGGAAGAGGTCCGCGGGGCGTATTCGATGGCGATCATGAGCCGCAACAAGCTCATTGCCGTGCGCGACCCGAGGGGAATGCGTCCGCTGTCGCTGGGACAGATCGGCGACAACTGCTGGGTCGTGGCAAGCGAAACCTGCGTATTTGACGGCATAGGCGCGGAATTTGTCCGCGACGTGGAGCCGGGCGAGGTCGTCATGATCGACGACGACGGATTCCACTCCGACAGGACCCACTGCGGCAAGGAAAAACAGGCGCTCTGCATTTACGAATATGTCTATTTTGCCCGTCCCGACTCGGTGATCAACGGCAAGAGCGTTCACGAGGTGCGTATGGAAATAGGCAAGCTGCTCGCGAGGGAACACCCCGTGGAAGCGGACATCGTGTGCGGTGTGCCGGATTCGGGCATATCGGCGGCGATAGGCTATTCACAGGCGAGCGGAATACCCTACGGCACCGCGCTCATCAAGAATAAATACATCTCGCAGGCTCACATGGGCAAGGACGACGAATCCTTCAGAATGGCGCTCAAGGTCAAGCTGAACGTTCTCGAATCCATCATCAGAGGCAAGCGGGTCATACTGATAGACGATTCCATCATCAAAGGCATGACCGCCAAACACATCATCGGACTGCTGCGCAAGGCGGGAGCCACCGAAGTGCATCTGAGGATATCCTCGCCGCCGGTATTCAATACCTGCTATTTCGGCACAACCATCAACGACCGCGGCTCGCTCATCACCAACAGCATGAAGGTGGAGCAGATCTGCGAGGCGGTGGGCGCGGATTCGCTGGGATTCGTGTCGGTGGACGGCATTCACGATGTCGCCGGACTGGGCGAAATCGGCATATGCGACGCATGCTTCACGGGCAACTATCCCATGCAGGTGGACGAGCGCGAGTATTTCAACAAGTACGATTTCAAAATAGGCGAACAGCCGAATGTCTGATTAGGAGGAACAATATATATGAGCAATCAAAAGAGCTACAGCAACAGCTACAAGGAAGCCGGAGTGGACGTAACCGCCGGTTACAGGTCGGTGGAACTCATCAAAAAGCACGTCGCGCGCACCAATATTCCGGGCGTCGTGTCCGGCATAGGCGGCTTCGGCGGTCTCTTTGAGCCGGACTTCACCGGCATGAAGACGCCGACGCTGGTTTCCGGCACCGACGGCGTCGGCACCAAGCTGAAGATCGCCTTCCTCATGGACAAGCACGACACGGTCGGCATCGACTGCGTTGCGATGTGCGCCAACGACGTCGCATGCAGCGGCGCGCAGCCATTGTTCTTCCTGGATTATCTGGCAGTCGGCAAAAACATCCCCGAAAAGATCGCCGACATCGTGGGCGGCGTCGCGGAGGGCTGCGTGCAGGCGGGCTGCGCGCTGATCGGCGGCGAGACAGCCGAAATGCCCGGCTTCTATCCCCCGGAGGAATACGACCTCGCGGGCTTCTGCGTAGGTCTTGCCGACAAGGAAAAAATCGTGGACTGCGCCAACGTCAAGCCGGGCGACACACTCATCGGCGTTGCCTCCACAGGACTTCATTCCAACGGATTCTCGCTGGTTCGCACCACGCTGCGGGTCAGTTCCCAGAATATTTCCAAATATATCGAAGAATTCGGCAAGACGCTCGGCGAAGAGCTTCTGACGCCCACCCGCATTTATGTCAAGTCCGTGCTGGCGCTCCAGAAGGCGGTCAACGTCCACGGCATTTCCAACATCACAGGCGGCGGCTTCTATGAGAACATTCCGCGCATGCTGCCCGACGGCATGATGGCGAAGGTACAGCGCAGCGCGGTGAAGGTGCTGCCGGTCTTCCACTACATTCAGAAGATGAGCGACGGCAGGATTGACGATCATGACATGTTCAACACATTCAACATGGGCGTCGGACTGGTGGTCGCGGTTGACCCATCCGAGGCGGACAAGGCGATTGCCACGCTGAAGGCGAACGGCGAGGAAGCCTATGTCATCGGCGAAGTGGTCAGCGGCACCGAGGGCGTGGAAATATGCTGAATGTAAAGAACATAGCCGTGTTCGTGTCGGGCGGCGGCACCAATCTGCAAGCCCTTATCGACGCGCAGGAACGCGGCGAGATTAAGAACGGGCGCATTGTCTTCGTCCTTGCGAGCAATGAAAAGGCATACGCCATCGAGCGCGCGGAGAAAGCCGGCATAGAATATCAGGTCGTTTCCCGCAAGGCATACGGCACAAGCGGGGAATACGACGCCGCGATTCTCGCCGCACTCGAAAACCGAGGCATTGACCTCATCGTACTTGCGGGATTCCTCTCGATACTCGGTCCGTCGGTCATCGAAAAATACCGCAACAGGATTATCAACATTCATCCGTCCCTGATTCCGCTCTTCTGCGGTGACGGCTTCTACGGCAAGCGTGTACACGCTGCCGTTCTGGCGAGCGGCATGAAGGTGACAGGCGCGACCGCCCACTTCGTCAACGAGATAACCGACGGCGGCGCGATCATCCTTCAAAAAGCCGTTCCCATCGAGCAGGGCGACAACGAGGACATTCTGCAATACCGCGTTATGCGGCAGGCGGAATGGGAGATTCTTCCGAAGGCAGTGAGTCTGTTTTGCGAGGACAGAATCCGGATTGTCGGCAATCGCACGGAAATTGCGGGCGCGGAATAACAGAAAAAAAGGAAAGCGCGCAGCGCCAATAATGGGGTGCAGGGGGCAAGGCTCCCTGCCAGGGGTCTGGGGGCAGCGCCCCACGAGCGAGGCGGAGCCGAGCGAGCAAGACGCGCCCGGACAAAAACGCAGTCGGGCGAATACCGGAATAGGAAAAAAACAAATCCACCCTTCCCACGGTTGGAGAAAAATGCGCAAGCCCCGAATTACACTATTGCAATCGGCAAAAAATAAATACAGGAGATGTCAACCATGCCTGAAAATGAAGTAGTAGAGTACAAGTTTGACACGCAGCTTCTCATCGAAGGTCACGACCTCGACGAGGACGCCATCAACGATTATTTCGTGGAGAATTTTGTGGGCGACTGCCTTCTTGCCGTCGGCGATGAGGAAACCATCAAAATCCACTACCATACCAACGAGCCTTGGAAGGTGCTGGAATACTGCGCTTCTCTCGGCGAAATCCACGACATCATCGTGGAGAACATGCAGCTCCAGTCCGAAGGACTTCACGGCTGAGGCGCTGTGCTATAAATTATGAATCAATTAAGGAGCTGAGGATTAATGGAAGCCGTCAATTTTCCCTTCGCCATGGGAGCGGAAGAAGCTGCCGACAACGGGTTTGTGAAGCTCGAATTCCATTATCAGCTTCATGACAGAATTCAATTCGGCAATATGCTCTGCGTTGTGCTGGCGGCTGTGGTCATATGGTTCCTGCGAGTGAGGTTTTCCGTCGGACTCTGGTACTGCCTCGAACGCATGATACTCATGTCGGTCGGATTAATGTCTTTGTTCAGTCTGTTTCACGGTCTGGGAATTTTTCGCGGCGTGGGGCATTGCTGGCGCGACGGCGATTCGGTGGTCATTGAGTGCGGTGAACGCGAATACCGCATTGCTTCGGTCAAAGAGCTGACCGGCGGAGATTCACGGTTTTTCTTTGCGAAATGTTCCACGCTCAGCATTACGACCGACAGGGATATTTTTGAAATCTTTTCGATACCGCTGAAATCAAAGGAGCAATTTGAACAGTCTACGGTTTATCCGCTCTGTGAGTTTGTCCTCCGGAGCTTCCCCAATCTGCAAGCTGTACAGACGGACGGAGAAAAGACAAAGCATCATTATGTGAGATCAGATAAATAATCAGTAAATCAAAGGAGATTTGAAAACATATGGAAATCATCAATTACGCCAAGGAAATCGGCGCGACAACCTATCCCGGCAGAGGCATTCTGCTGGGCAGGAGCAAGAGCGGAAAGTTTGCCGCCATCGCCTACTTCATCATGGGCAGAAGCGAGAACAGCCGCAACCGCGTGTTTGTAGAGCAGGAGGACGGCATCCGCACCGAGGCATTCGACCCGTCCAAGCTGGTTGACCCTTCGCTGATCATCTACGCGCCCGTGCGCGTGCTGGGCGCCGATCCCATCGTCACC
>ONWI01000244.1 GCA_900321515.1 uncultured Eubacteriales bacterium
ACGGTGTCCAGACGCCCCTCCAGCGCAAAATCAGCTTCGTTGTTTTTGATTGTCTTGGTGATGTTTAACATAAGTAATTCCTCCAACAATTAGATTTATCAAGTGTCACGATTAAAACTTCCCGTTCATGTTTTCAAGCGTATCAATCACAACCACACAGTCTGATTGCACATTCTGCATAACGAGTTTCATGATATTTTCGGGGATTGCGACGCAGCCGCCGGTGTAGGGCTTCGTGGGGCCAAGACAATGCAGGAAGATGGCGGAGCCTCTGCCGGGGGTACCGTCTTCGTTAAAACTGATGTTCAGACAGTACTGATATTGATATTCGTAGTCAACGATATGCTCGCTGTTCTCCATGTCAAGATCAGGGAATTCCTTAAAGCTGACCATCTCATTATAATGCATACCCTGGCGGTCATCTCCTGACCAATAGGTATCGTCGCTGACTTTCGTATAGGGAATGGCACAGCCGGGGTCCTCGGCGATACCGAAAGCCTTGTTGAAATGATAAATGCCGATGGGAGTCTGCGCGCACCCTTCCTTGTGGTCCTTGTCCAGGCACAGACCGTTCAATCCGACATAGCCTGGTGTGGAAAGAATCTGTTTCCAGTTACCGTCCTTGTCTCTTTGGTGCATCGAAATCGAAGCGGTTGTTTTTTCCATATCCAGTCCCGCGACCACAAAGAGCTGTGTGACGGCTTCATCCTGTGCGCTGGAAAGCTGTGTCACCCATTCCGGCGAGTCTGATTCATGCTGAATGGATGCATGCAGTCCGTCTTTACTGACGGCGTCGTCGGATTTTCGATTGCCTGAACACCCCGACATCATCAGAAGCATGGCAAGTAACAGAGCCATAAAAGATACTGTTTTCTTCTTTTTCATCACATGGATAACCTCCCAGAAAAAATTTTCATTGTCAGCAAGCAATGGTATTCATAACGATATCACTCCTGTAAAAAACAGCTACTTGTCGAGGGGAGGCAGCTCGTGAATATCGTATGTTTCATAATAGATTTCAAAAGCCGTCTCCTTATCGCCCGAAAGTTCTATCAGCGCTCCCGCCTGGAACATCGTGGAAAGTGTTCCTGAAGGGGCTTTATAAGCCGCGTTGGAAATGACTTTTACCTTTTCATTCCCTGCCCGATCAGAGCGGAGCGTGGATTCCGCACCAAAGAGCAGCACGCCTGTGGCAATATGATAATCGCTCGACACGATGGCAAGCTGTGTGACCTGGGGATATTTTTCATCAAGAATGTCAAATGTAAACATGGCGTTCTGCGCGGTGGTAATGGACTTGTCCTCCACAATGACGCGATCCTCCGCAATACCTTCGGCAACGAGCCATTCCGCCATTTTGCCTGCCTCCGTGGCGGATTCATTTTCCGAAGCGGTGCCGCCGCCGGTGCATACGATCAGCGAATGAGGGTATTTTTCGGCGCTGGCTTTCACGACTTTCAGACGCTCGATGAGTTCCTCACGCATGGTTCCGTCGGGATTGAGCTGGAATCCCAGCACCACCATGCACAGTTCGTCCGTATCCGGCAGACCGTCCGGCAGCACGTCATAATATAGGGAAAGGTCGGTGCCCACGGATTTCCACAAGCCGATAATGCTTCTCCATTTATCACCGGCGACGGGGTCGGTTTCATCAAGTTCTTTGAGCAGAGACTCAATGTTCTTATCGGCTTCGTTGCCATAGGTGCCGTAATACACAGCCAGTTCCTCAATGATGTCCCTGCTGTTGCGGGTATCGCTCGGGGAAACAGTGTTCTTGTCTTTGCCGCATGACACGCATACCAGCGCCAAACAAAGCGCAAGCATGATTGTCGTCAGTCGAAACAGGTTTTTCTTCATAGTAATTTTGCTCCTTTATTTTTTATTTATCCGACTATAATACGCCGAAAAGCGCGAAATACCGGGCAATTTAAAGTATCCTTGTTCTGGCGACGCGATGGGCGATATTCTGCCATAGATGTGAAATAATTCCAAAGTCTCTTGTCAGTGACTGAGGCAGTGTCGGAATACGGTCGTAGAGTATTTGCCAGTATTCATATTTGTCTTCGCCAAAATCCAGTATTTCTACGGTATAGGTACAGGCAGTCTTTCTTGGGGAAACATTTACGCCTGTCACAACACCTTTGAGCTTCGCACTGTGTTTTCCGGTGTCGACTTTAACCGTAGCATAGTGACCAATGTCAAGATCGGAGGCGTCGTCAAGAAATACCGTGAGATTATGCTCTGTCATTCTTGTGGTAACGCCCTCAAAGGAATGATCACCTGATGTCAGCATAACAGGCTCCGCGTCGGCAACAATGACCGTTTCACCGTCACTGTCGCGCCCATCGACGAGAAAGACCGACAAAATCAGAAAATAAAGATTACGTATGATCCAGAAAAGAAGGATCATCATACTGATTGTCTGAGAGACTTCGAAAATAAAAGCTATCCTGATAATACCAATAGTCATAATGATAAGCCTCCAAATTGTATAATTGTAAAAGTGTATAAGTGTATAAGTGTATAAGTATCAGTTGATATCCGTGAGCTTGAGGTACCTGACTTTTTTGAGCGCGATAGAATAGATCACAAAGGAATACAGCGCGGTTATCAGAGCGGAAAACAGCCACGCGGACGGACTGGGAGTGAGGACAAAACCGGCTTGGCGCTGCTCGAGAAAGCCCAGGATTGTGTAGGCTACTCCCGTCCCCAGCGCTATTCCAAGAATAATTCCCAGCGCTGTGGTTATGACTGCCTCACGTGCGACATACAATATGGTCTCGCGGGTAGTAAAACCGTTTATGCGCATGATTGTCAGCTCACGCTTTTTCTGATTGATATACATGTTCGCAAGGTTAAGAAGAATGAAGTACGCCATAACTCCTGCGGCGAGGATCAAGACCAGTGTGATGATAATGAGCGCGGACGAGAGATTTTGGTAAGTGCTGCGAGTTTCCGCCGTATTATTTAAATTTTCAAATCCGTTTATCTCAGTGAGTTTTTCGTAAATAGAGCTTGCATCCGGGCAGTTTTTTATCAGGAAGCAATTTGTCTCCGGTTGGGTGCCAAAGGCTTCCTCATAAGCAGCTCCCGTCATAAATAAATCCATACCGAAGTAGTACTGATATACTCCCGCAACCTTGACGTCATACGGGGTCATTGCGCTGTCGTATATGGTTATGGTATCTCCGGCTTTCACATGATAGAATGCAGAGGTCCGTCGATTAATATAGATTCCGTGATCTGACAAGGTTAGGGGCAATCCTGTTTTCAGATCGTTCAAAGCTATATAATCTGTTGCGTTTTCATTATCGATACAGAAAAGAGCACCGGCTACAAGTGATTTGTCAGCACTGAAGTTTGTGATAACTAACGCTGGAAGAAGGACAGAAACGCGCGGTAAGAAGAAATCTGACGGATAACAACTCTATAAAGATCGAAGTGCTGCCCGCGGAGGTTGACACAACGACAAAGGTGCTCTCCGAGCAGACCTTCACTGCCATCGACGCCCGTCAGTCTGAGATGCCCGCCGGAAGCCGCGGCGGCAGACACGAGCCGCCGACAAGCGCCGATGGTAAATAAAATTCCCGTTCGGGAACTGTGACTTTTTGAGCCGCACATTCCGGGGCTTATCTGTTCCGGGGTGTGCGGCTATTGGAATATAGTATACTGATTTTTACGGGAAATTTTGAAAGATATGTGGATGTGTATGACAAGGGAGGTGTGACCGTGAACTTAATCTGTGTAGATAACGATGTGACCACACTGCGAAGAGTGAAAAAGATTTGCAAAGAAATATCCCGGATGGATGAGCCAATATTTTTTTCAAAGGTAAGCGAAGCAGTGGAATGGATGGAGAGTGGTCATTCTGTCAATATTGCCCTGTTGGAAATTGACGGAAATAAGACCGGCCTTCTTTTAGCTCAACATATCAGGATGAAATATCCCGAAACAGTGATTATATTGTTGTCTTATCACAGAAAATTTGCGATAGACGCTTTAAGGATTCATGCTTCCGGCTTCCTGTTGAAGCCGGTTACATCTGAAAAGCTGCATAAAGAAATCCGTTATGCGATGCAGCTTTATCATGAGTCGTAACAATATCGACGTTAAACCAAACATTACGAATGATAATCCTGTCCTCAGTAGCGAATATGTCTTTACGCACGAGGGTGATTACGTTGTCTATACTTCGGAGGATACCGGACACATGGGCAATGCGTCC
>ONWI01000140.1 GCA_900321515.1 uncultured Eubacteriales bacterium
CTCAGCCTCAGCAGGAACCAGCCTTCTTCCTCCTCGAACGAGACGCGTATGCCTTCGCGGTTGTCGTCGGCAACGATCCAGTCCTCACGGGCGCCGGCGTATTCCTCCAGCTCCGCCAGAACGCGCTGTCCGTACTCCCGGAAATCCTCCGTCCTGATTCTGAATCTGAGCTCCTGCTCCTCAAGAGGTTCCTCCAGTCCGGAGGTCAGCATGGCAAGATTCTCGCCCTTCGCGCGGAGCTGCGCCATTTTGATTATTATCATCGTGACAAGATACGCGCCGTCGTCCAAAAAGTAATTCTCTCTCATGGCGGCGTGTCCGCTGGTCTCGATGGCAAGCGGACAGTCGATTCCCTGCCCGTTGAGTTCAACGGCGCGGTTGATGACATTGCGGTAGCCCCTCCGGTAACGGTAATGCACTCCGCCCAGGGTCTCCTCTATGAATTTCCTGAGTCCGGCGGACGTAGTGGAGTCGGTGACAATCGTGCCGCCGGGACAGTTTTCAAGGGCTATTGCCGAAGCCAGCGCAACAAGCCTGTTGCGGTTTATCTCCATGCCCGAAGAGTCCACTGCGCCGCCCCTGTCCACATCGGTGTCGAATATTACGCCGAGATCGGCCTTTGCTCTTTTCACCGCGTCGCAAATCGACCTCATTGCGTCCTTATCCTCCGGGTTGGGAATGTGATTGGGGAACATGCCGTCCGGTTCGAGGAAAACGCTGCCCGAAACGTCCGCTCCGAGCGGTTCGAGCACGTCATGCGCGTAGAACCCGCCCGCGCCGTTGCCCGCGTCCACCACAATGTGCAGTCCCTCAAGCGGACGGTCGTAATTCTTTGCGCTTATTCCTTTGCAGATAATGTCGCGCAGATGCGCGGAGTAATCCTTCATATAATCCACGCGCTCAGAGCTGCCGCCCTCCGCGGCGTCGGGGAATCTTCCCTCATCGCAGAAGCCGAGTATCGCCTCGATGTCACAGCCATCCAGACCTCCCGCGGGGGTGAAGAATTTAAGACCGTTGCGGTGATAAGGGTGATGGCTTGCCGTTATCTGCACCGAACCGTCGAGCTGCCTGTCCAGCGTTATCATAAACATCGACGGTGTGGACGACAGTCCGCAGTCAAGCACCTTTGCGCCGCATTCGACCATAGCGCCCGCCACTGCCGAACGTATCCTGTCGGCGGAAACGCGGCTGTCGTGTCCCACCGCTACCTTCAGCTCAGAGGCTTTCTTTCCCGTCCTCTGCGAAAGCCAGAGCAAAAAAGCCTTTGCCATCTTGCCGACGACTTCGTCTGTCAGGTTGAGGGGTTCGCCCTCAACGCCCTCCACAGCTACGCCGCGTATGTCCGTGCCGCTCTTGAAGCCCTTCCAAAATTTATCCATGACGCCATTCCTTCCAAAAGTCAGATTTTATTTAATACAATAGTATTGGATTGTATTGGACTTATTATACTACATATCTCCCGTTTCATCAAGTACATTTTGAGGCAAACGCACAATTCACCACCAAAAAGTTAAAAAAAACGCCGTTCCTCAGTCCGTAAAATAACGGCTGCGAAACGACGTTATTGATTTTTCTGTTTTTTCTGCTCAGTCGAGTATGTAGACCTTTACCTGACGTCTGCCGAAGTTATTGCACTCGCGTTCGGTGTTGTAAAAGAGATCCACCAGAACTCTGCCGCTTCTGAGCGCTCCGCCTGTGTCGGCTGCCACGGCGTATCCGTAATTGTATCTGCCGTCGGCGGAAACTATATAGAGTCTCGTGCCGTAGGGTATCTTTCTGGGATCGACGGCGACACGTCCTACCTTCACGGTTTTGCCTGTCGAAGTCAGAGCGCCACTGCGCGCGGTATATGCCGTACCTGTGCCTGTCAGTACCCTCGAATAGCTGACTTCCTTGCCGTTGATCGTAAGCGTCTTGCCGCTTGTATCGACAGATGAAATCGCGCTCTTGACGGAAGTCTTCTTTGCGGACTGCGCCTTATTGGTTCCCTTGAGAACTACCTTATTTACAGCCTTTCTGGTGACCTTTTCGGTTGTTTTGGTGTCGGTCAGCTTGCCGTTGACATACTTCTTGGTGGTTGTGACCCTCTTTTCACCGTTCACGCCCTGAACCGAAACCTTTGTCTTGCCCTCCGCAAGCGTGCTGTCCTTTTTGGTAACGGTACTGTATTTTACAACCTGGGTTTTTGTGTCCTTTACATACTTTACGCGGTCGATCTTAATTACCATGCCCTCATCGACTTCCGACTCAAGATCGACATTGGCAGTGTCCTCGCCCTGCGGAAGCGGTATGCCCGCATTCTCGAGAGCCTCCGCGACTGTGCCGCTCACTGCGGAGACAATCTTTTCCTCGCCGCCGTCGATGACCTTCATATCGAATGCCCTGATAATCTCGATTTCCCTGACGGAATTATCCGAGCCGTTGACCGAAAACGCGTCGTTATCCGAAAGGGCAAAGCCTGCCTGCACGATTATTTCGGCGGAACTTCTGTTTTTGGCGGTAACAACCTTGCTTGTCCTGTCGCCGTCAACCACCTTGACCACCGAGAGATTCGACGAAATGAATATTGAGCCTACCAATACCGCCGAGGCAAGAAGCATCGACGCGCCCTTGCGGCTCCTGATGAAATCCGCTGTCTTATTCATAATGCTCATAATCTTTTCCTCTGCTTTCGTTTTCGCCCACGCAACCGCTGAGGCGAAACAACATGTTACTCTTCCATTCAACCCTTGCGCTCTGCGGGGGTCTTATTTCCGAGCCGTCGGGACCATCTCCCGAACGATGTGCCTATTATAAACCCCTCGGGCCGAATTGTCAAACAAGATAAGCTAAAAACTTTTGTGTATTTTAACAGGCGGCGATTTTTATCTATACAAAACATTCAAAAATCAACCCAGGGAATTATATCAATTGCACACAAGGTCTCGTCCGAAGCAATTCACCGAATTAAAGCACAAAATCAAAAATTGGTCAAGCTGACGAAATTGCCTTGTCATTTTTTTGTAACCAATTTTACAAATCAATTTATATGCGCATTCTTTCCGGAAAATAACCGTACAGTCAAAAAAACAGCCGGCCGTCTGAGCGGTCAGCTGTAATTCAATAAATATACTTCACATTATTCCGATTAAGTTCAATCGGAAGTCTGGCTGTTTTCAAATTCACTCATGCGCTTTCCGCGCAAAACACTAACGCTGATAACAAATAATTAATTTAAGCACGGGTGCTGCCCGCCCTGTCTGAACGCGCGGCGAAGAATCCCGGCGCGATATAGCTGAATGTGTCGCCGTCCGGCGGCACCAATGTCAATGTGACTTCCGGCAGCATCTTTGATATAAGCCTCGCGGCTCCGCTGGTGTCACTCTCGCTTATTATTATATCGGTGACGGCATGGCTTCCGGCATATTTCAGAAGCGCAGCCGCAGGCTGCGTGCTGTAAAGCACGGTAAGGTTTGCTCCTATCGAAGACGAATATCTGAAAAGCTCCTCGGTGCGTTCGGCGTATTCTTGCCCGCATTTCGGGAAAACGCCCACCACCGACATCTTGTCTCCGTCAGCCCTGCACAAAGCAAGCAGCTTTGCGGCAAGCTGACCGCGGCTGTCTTCCAGATATAACGCCGCAGCTCTGCGAGCGTTATCCATAAAATAAACACCTCCATATGTATTGCGGCTTAAAACTCCCGCTTGATTATATTATACACCCCTCTCCTGCCGGATATAATGATTTTTGGTGTATTTTATATAAATAATATGTTAATAACTATGAATAATTTAAAAATGTTTACAAAACAAAAAAAGCATACGGATCCTTGTGAATGCCGTATGCTCTAACCGCGTGTAGGGATATTCTAAACAGGCTGCATTATCTCAGTCGTCAGTAGTTCTCCTGACAAGCGTGATTTTCTCTTCGGAATCCTTGACGGTTCCCTTTCCGGTGATGCTGTCAACATCGTATCCGGCAATTTCATTGCCGGCCTTGTCGTAAAGCTGTATCGAAGCCATGCCGTCAGCGGATATATTTATTACGACGCTTTCCGGACGAACTTCGTTCTGTATCTCATAATAATCCATCGCCATCTCGCCGAGGTCATTCCTTGAATAGCTGCTGAATGTATCAGGCTCCTGTCCCCCCAGCAGCGTGAGATATTCCTCGCGGTTCTCATTGGTCCATGTAACGGTGCGCTTGCCCTTGCCCGTATTCTCAACGGTAGTGGAGTCGGTAAAATCCGCTGCCCCGAGGTGGAAATCCGCCGCGTTTTCTTTTACGTCAACGCTGAACGGGACGTCCATGCCAAGCTGCGCGTCAACGAATCTGCCGTTTGCCCTGTAGTAACCGGTTCTCTTTTCGCCGTCGTCAACTGCCCACACTCCCCGGCAGAAGGTTTCGCCATTGTCGAAGTATGTGCCGTCCTCATTCCTGTTGTCATCCGATTTGGCTGAGGAACCGTTTCCTATGCCGGAACAGCCCGGCAGGCTGAATATCAGCGCCGCAAACGCAGCGACGGATATCAGTCTTAACATAATGTTTTTTCTCTTTTTCATCATTTCATACTCCCGGAAAATACACATACGCACCAATGCCGGCTGCATTTCCTGCATTGATGCGAAGTATTATTGTGAAATTATTATCTGAAAAATCAGCCGATGAACATTGAATGAATAGCCGAAACAGCCTTATCGGCGTCTTCCTCATTGATAAGCACGGAAATCTTGATCTCGCTGGTGGAAATCATTCTGATGTTGATATGAGCGCCGTAGAGGGCTTCAAACATCTTTGACGCAACGCCCGCGTGAGTCTCCATGCCCGCCCCAACAATGGATACCTTGGCAACTTCCTTGTCGAGCGCAACGCCCTTGCCGCCGATGCTTGAAACGAATTCCTCCATGATTGCGGCGGCTTCGTCGCTGCTGTCCTCGGCAACGGTAAAGCTGATGTCCTTGGTGCCGTCTCTGCCGATCGACTGGAGAATTATATCAACATTGATGTTCTTTGACGCAAGGCGGCTGAACGCCTGGAACGCGACGCCGGGCTCGTCGGGAAGTCCCAGAAGGGAGATTCTGG
This sequence comes from uncultured Eubacteriales bacterium, assembly GCA_900321515.1. Taxonomy (GTDB): domain Bacteria; phylum Bacillota; class Clostridia; order Oscillospirales; family Acutalibacteraceae; genus RUG762. The sequence continues at coordinate 5,063 of ONWI01000140.1, forward strand.
CAACATGAGTGTCCTTGGCTACGCCGCTGATAAGCATTTTTTCCATTTTTACCTTCTCCTTAACTATAGTGCCGGGCTTTCTGACAAGCGATGAAAGCACCTCAAGCTGTACGTTATACTTCTTTGCCATTTCAACTGAACGGTTGTTGAGCACCTGTGCGCCGAGCGTGGCAAGCTCGAGCATCTCGTCGTAGGTTATCTCATCGAGCTTGACCGCGTTCTTTACCTTGCGCGGGTCGGCTGTGTACACGCCCTCCACATCGGTGAATATCTGGCATCTGTCCGCGCGGAGCGCGGCGGCTATGGCAACCGCGCTGGTATCGCTGCCGCCTCTGCCGAGTGTGGTCATGTCGTCGTATTTATTCAATCCCTGGAAGCCCGCCACAACTACTATCTTGTTCTGGTCAAGTTCGCTCTGGAGCCTGTCGGTCTCAATGCGCCTGATTCTCGCGCTTCCGTAGACCGAACTCGTCACAAATCCCGCCTGCCAGCCCAGCAGGGAGATCACCGGATATCCGAGCTTCTGGATTGCCATGGCAAGCAGCGAAATGGAAATCTGTTCGCCGGCAGTCATCAGCATGTCAAGTTCGCGCTTTGAGGCGGAAGGGTTGATTTCCTTCGCCTTCTCGATAAGATCGTCGGTCGTATCGCCCTGAGCCGATACCACCACTACAACGCGGTTGCCCTGCTTATAGGTGTCGGTAACTATGCGGGCGACGTTCATCACCCGTTCGGCGTCGGCGACCGATGTGCCGCCGAATTTCTGAACTATTAAACCCATGTGTTCAATACCTCCGAATTTTTTATTGAATAATGCTTTTGGCTTAGTGCCTTATGCATAATATGTATTTCAAGCGCCTTTTGCGAAACAGAGCAAACGCGCTATTGCTGTTTTGATTTGACCCTCTGCGCGCCTCTGGAATCCACGTCGAGTATCACCATGCGCCAGTTTCCCAGAGAGCGTCTTTCCAGCTCGCGGGATATTTCGGTCTCGAATTCTTCCTCGTAACGGCGGCTGATGATCGACATGACGGTGGGTCCCGCGCCGCTGATGTAGGTCGCGTATGAACCGAATTCATACGACAGTCGGAATATTTCCTCCGCGCCGGGAATCAGTCCCATGCGATAGGGCTGATGAAGTCTGTCCTTCACGGCAACCCTCAGATTGTCCACATTGCCGGTGGCAAGCGAACCTGCCATCAGCGCGGAACGGGACAGATTGTAAACCGCGTCCTCCCGTGAGACCGTCTTGGGCAGAATCCCTCTCGCAACAGAGGTCTTAAGCTCGAAATCCGGAATAAACGCCGCAAACCGGAATTTGTCCGCTACATGCAGCGTGACGGCGTAAACCCTGCCGTCCTCGACCGCCGCCGAGGTGAGTCCTCCCAGAAGCGCCGGCGTCACATTGTCGGGATGTCCCTCGATGCGGCAGGCTATATTGACAAGCTCTTCCCTGCTCATCGGCTTGCCCAGCAGATAATTCGCTCCCAGCAGACCCGCGGCTACGCAGGCGGAGCTGGAACCCAGTCCGCGCGTCATGGGTATGACGTTGCTCTGGGCTATGCTGAATCCCTTCGGAAGCGGCGCGCCGCATTCCTCATAGAGCATCCGGGCGGAAACATATATCAGATTGTCCTCACCGGTCGGCACCTCAATGCCGTCAAGCGACGTTATCCGGAGGCAATCGCTTTCCTCAATATCAACCTCGTTGTACATCGACAGCGCGATTCCCAGAGCGTCAAAGCCCGATCCGACATTAGCGCTGGTCGCCGGTATCCTGAATTTCAAATGACATCACCCTTCGGTCATCTGCTGAGAGTTCTCATGGCGCTGATTACGTTCACGCCTCTGGCTATGAATTTCTTGGCGATGAGCTCCTGCTCGGCATAGGTCGCGACGTCGGTGATAATGGCAATTTCGTCCGGGTTGATCCCGTCGGTATAGATGCACTCCCTGCAAAGCTCATTGGCAATGGTCATAAGCTCGTCGGTGCTCTTGCCGCAGAGACGCAGGTACATCGAACAGCGCTCGTCGTGATAATCGGCGATCATGCCTTCCTCAGCCGGCGCCCAGTAGAGATACTTGCGGGCGACGCGGTGCTTCACGCAGTCGATAACATCGGCAACCACCGCGCTGGCAGTCGGCAGCTTGCCCGCGCCCTTGCCGTAGAACATCACCTCGTCGGTAGCGTCGCCTATGACGCAGATGGCGTTGAATACGTCGCTCACTCCCGCGAGCGGAGACGTCTTGGAGACCATTCTCGGCGCTACGTTGATCAGCAGCTTCCCGTCGGGCATGACCTTGAACATGCCGATCAGCTTGATGGCGGCATTGAATTTGTCCGCGTACTGAACGTCCTCAAGCGTGATGTTTCTTATGCCCTCGACATAGACGTCCTTGGGGTAGACATGCCTGCCAAGGACAAGCGAAGCGAGTATGCATATCTTGCAGCACGCGTCGTGTCCGTCCACATCGGCGGTTGGATTCCTCTCGGCGTAGCCTAAATTCTGCGCAAGCTGCAAGGCCTCGTCAAACGGCATATTCTCGGTGATCATCTTGGTGAGAATGAAGTTGGTTGTGCCGTTGAGGATGCCCGCGACAGCGTCGATCTCGTTCGCCGCCATGCACTGCGCGAGGGGTCTGATAATCGGAATGCCGCCGCCCACGCTGGCTTCAAAGAGGAAGTTGAGATTATTTGCCTTTGCCACTTCAAGAAGCTCCTGTCCTCTTGCGGCGACAAGCTCCTTGTTGGAGGTGACCACGCTCTTGCCTGCCTTCAGGCTGTTCATGCAGAAATCAAACGCGGGATTCACACCGCCCATGCATTCCACTACAATCTCAACTTCGGGGTCGTTGAGAATGATATTGACGTCCTTTACGAATTTATCGGCATAGGGCAATTCGGGGAAGTCCCGCAGATCCAGGATATACTTGACCTGTATCTCTTCCTTTGCGCGGCGCTCGATGCCCTCATGATTCTTCATCAGCACTTCGACAACGCCCGAGCCGACTACGCCATGACCCATTACTGCAATTTTGACCATTGATAACCACTGCTTTCAATTATTCTTTAATGATAAATATATTATACATTCTCAGGGATACTCAGACTCCCCGCCTACGCCCGAAACCGAGATTACTCCGTCGAGCGACCTCAGCCGGTCAAAAAGCTCCGGGACGCTGATATCCATATTGGCTGTGCTGACCGACACCGTGACATAAGCAGCCCCGTTTGACGGAATATTCTGATTAACCGTCAGGATATTGGCTCCGGCGTCAAAAAACGACGTTATCATGGAGGAAAGCACGCCCGGCTTATCCTCGAGCATGGACTGAATGGTAAGCACTCTGTCCTGCCCGCCCTCCCTGTAGGGCATGACCGCGTCCTTGTATTTATAGAAGGCGCTGCGGGAGATTCCCACAAGCCTTGCCGCCTCCGCAGCGGAATGAGCCGCCCCCGTCCCGAGCAGGCGCTTTGCCTGCACTACCTTGGCAAACACCTCGGGCAGAGCATTGCTGCTTACAATATAATATTCGTCAGACATTGTAAAATCCACCACCCGTGTACGACTGTATCGCAGCAATGAACACTATACCATCTTTTACGGACAATTGCAAGCGAATTTGCGCTTTTTTTTTGAAATTTTCATGAGTTTTGGAACATTCTACGTCTGGCACAAAAAATCAGGTCATATTTTCCACAATGTTATTCACCCATACGCCCTTCCTGACCATCACAAAGCCCACCATTGCCTTGACCACCTCGGATATCTGACAGATCATATATATCGGAATTATGGGCAGTCCGGTGAAGCGGGTGAGGAAAAACGACAGCGGCACAACAACGCATATCATATACAGTCCGTCAAAGACAAATGTTATAAATGTATTGCCTCCCGAACGCAGCGTGAAATACGCCGCGTTGGTGAAAGCTATCACGGGCAGCATGAACGCTGACACTATAAGCATCACCGTCGCAAGATGCCGCACACTGCCGTCCGTATTATAGAACAGCGGGAAGAACGGCGCGCAAATCATCATTAATATGCCCATCACCACGCTGCCCAGCACCGAATAGGTGCAAAGCACGCGGTCGGAGGAACGCGCCTCTTCCTTCTTGCCCGCGCCGAGCAGTTGTCCGATGATTATGGCGATAGCGTCCCCCGCGGCGATAAAGAACACGCAGAATACATTTGACAGCGTGGAGCAGATATTGACGGCTGCCATCGCGTCAAGTCCGCGCGTGGAATAGCTCTGGTTCAGGAATGTCATGCCGAATGCCCATGAGGTTTCGTTGATGATAAGCGGGACGCACTTCACGGTCACCCTGCCGAACAGCTTTGACGGAATGTAGAGCGAGCCGAGTATCCCCTTGACAAAGGCATATCTTTCCGAATGGGTATGCAGCCAGACCGCCACAATTGCCAGTTCCGTCACGCGGGCGAGAATGGTCGCGAGAGCCGCGCCCTTCACTCCCATTGCGGGCAATCCGAATTTGCCGAATATCAGCACCCAGTTCATGACGACGTTCACGACGACCGCGACGAGTCCCGCCTTCATCGGGACCACGGTCTGCCCCACCTCGCGCAGCGTGCTGACGTAAACCTGGCACAGACTGAACGGAATGATGCACCATACGGCGACGCTCAGGTATTCCAGCCCGTACTTCATGGTCAGTTCAACGTCCTTCCTGCTCTCGCTGTGCAGAAACTGCGTTATCAGCTCCCTGCCGAACAACGTCGCGATTGCAACCGAAACCGCCACTACCAGTGCGCCGATACAAATCTTGAACCGGAAGGTGTATTTTATTCCTTCGCTGTCTCCGCTGCCATAGAACTGGGCAGTGAATATTCCCGCTCCCGCCATCGCTCCGAAAAGAGCGATATAGGGGATAAGATTGATCTGATTGACGATGGAAACTCCATTCATCTGATGGGTGCCGAGCTGTCCCACCATCAGGTTGTCCAACATGTTCACAAAATTCGTTATACCGTTCTGAATGGCGATCGGCATGGCTATAACAAGAAATTTCTTCAGGAACGCCCTGCTGCCCAGATACTTCTTAGCGTTGAGTCTTTTCAAACTTTTCACCTCTCTTAAAAAACAAGAAAACACCTGCCGTCATGCGGCGACAGATGCTTTCCGTTTCAGATTTTATCTGTCAGGTTAATAAAAACCTTCTCATTCGCCAAGCAGCATGCCGCTTGCGTCGGTGTTGATGCTGCCGACAAGGATAAGCACGCCCTCGATAAAGCCCCAGATGGCGCTGACTATTGCCAGACTGCCGCACGAAATGAGCGAGATGAGCAGCTGGGCTACCGCTTTGCCGGTAAAGCCGAGATAGAAATTGTGTACGCCCAGTCCTCCAAGGAAAATGCCGAGAAGGCCCGCAACAAGCTTGGACTTGGGCTGATTTACAGCATTGGGGTAACTTCCCGGAGCGCCCGCCTGATATGTCGCGTTCGGATTGCTGTAATTATACGCGTTCTGATAGCCTTGCTGCTGGTAGGGCTGCTGCTGGTAGGGCTGCTGCTGATAAGCCTGCTGCTGATAGGGCTGCTGCTGATAAGCCTGCTGCTGATAAGGCTGCTGCTGAGCTTCCGCCTGCGCCTGCTGTTCGCTGTCAAAAGCCTTGGATTCCTGAGGAGCTGCCTCGGCGGGCGTGCCGCAGGAAGGGCAGACAGTGAGATAATCGCCGAATACATTTCCGCAATTCTTGCAAATATAGTCCATAACAAATCCTCTTTTCTACCGGATGCGCCGGACGGTTGTACCGCGCATCCCGAATTTTGATATAAATATGCAAAACACCGCAATCAGCCGATATATAGCTAATTGCGGCGTTAATACCTCATGAGTTTATACAGCCGCGTAAATTAGCCGACCGTGAATGAGAAATAATTACATGGTAACCTTGCCGGGGTTGATCTTGACACCTATGCCCATGGTCGAGCTGACGACGCAGGAACGGATGTACTGACCCTTTGCAGCAGCCGGCTTGGCCTTGTTGATAGCGCCGAGCAGTGCGTTGAAGTTCTCGAGCAGCTTGTCTGTGCCAAAGGAAACCTTGCCGATGGGACAGTGAATGATGTTTGTCTTGTCCAGACGGTACTCGATCTTACCTGCCTTTGCCTCCTTGATGGCTCTGGCGATGTCGGGAGTAACCGTGCCGGCCTTGGGGTTCGGCATAAGACCGCGGGGACCGAGAATCTTACCGAGACGGCCGACCATACCCATCATATCGGGTGTGGTGATGAGCACGTCGAAATCCATCCAGCCTTCGGACTGAATCTTCTGGATATACTCGTCGTTGCCGACATAATCCGCGCCGGCTGCCTCAGCCGCCTTGAGAGCGTCGCCCTTGCAGATGGCGAGGACTCTCACGCTCTTGCCTGTGCCGTTGGGAAGCACGATGGCGCCTCTGACCTGCTGATCGGCGTGACGGCCGTCAACGCCCAGCTTTACATGAACCTCAACCGTCTCGTCGAACTTGGCGGTTGCTGTCTTGATAACGAGATCAAGAGCCTCATTGGAATCGTATAACTTCAAACGGTCAACTGCCTTTGCGGCGTCAACATATTTCTTTCCGTGTTTCATTTAGTCAATATCCTCC
>ONWI01000037.1 GCA_900321515.1 uncultured Eubacteriales bacterium
GAATTCACCGCCGAGGTAACAGTTGACGGCGAACCGCAGATAAACAAAACAACAATGCTGCTCATTCCAAACGAAAGGAACGAAAACATACAATGACAAATTCCATACTGGAAATACACGCGCAGATTAAAGAAATAATCATGGCGGCAATGGGACGCGGCGTGGCCGACGAGGTGCTTCCGACCGTTCCGGCGCCAGCATTCTCCATTGAGACTCCGGCGGACCCGTCGCACGGCGACTTTGCCACAAACGCGGCAATGGTCTCGGCAAAGGCATTCCGTATGCCGCCCCGCAAGATCGCCGAGGCAATATGCGAACGCATGGACTTCACCGGCACGCTCATCGAACGCTCCGAGGTCGCCGGTCCCGGATTCATCAATTTCTTCGTCAGCAAACGCTATTTCAGCGAAGTGCTGCTCGGCATCCACGGTGACGGAGAAGATTACGGCAAATCCGACTACGGCAAGGGCAAGCGGGTGCTTGTGGAATTCGTATCAGCCAATCCGACAGGCCCCATGCACATCGGCAACTCGCGCGGAGGCGCTCTGGGCGACTGTCTTGCCGCCGTTCTCGAATATGCCGGATACGACGTCGAGCGCGAATTCTATGTGAACGACGCGGGCAATCAGATTCAGAAATTCGCGCTGTCCCTCGATATCCGCTATCAGCAGCTTTTCAAAGGAGAGGACGCGGTGGAACTGCCGGAGGATTCCTACCACGGCGCGGACATCATCGACCTGGCAAAGGAATTCGCCGAAATTCACGGCGACAGCTATCTTAACAAGTCTGAAGAGGAACGCCGAAAGGCGCTGGTAGACTATGCTCTGCCCAAGAACATCGCGAGAATGAAGACCGACATTGCCAAGTACCGCATCCATTATGACACCTGGTTCCTGGAAAGCACTTTACACAACGACGGCGAGGTTCAGGAGATCATCGACATTCTCACGGAGAAGGGACTGACCTACCAGAAGGACGGCGCGCTCTGGTACAAGGCAACAGAATTTGGCGGCGAAAAGGATGAAGTGCTTGTCAGAGCGAACGGCACGCCCACCTACTTCGCCGCGGATATCGCGTATCACCGCAACAAGTTTGAAAAGCGCGGCTTCGACACCTGCATCGACGTGTGGGGCGCGGACCATCACGGTCACGTCGCACGCATGAAGGGCGCGATGGACGCTGTGGGACTGGACGGCTCGAAGCTGCACATCGTACTCATGCAGCTTGTACGTCTGATGGACAACGGCGTTATGGTAAAAGTGAGCAAGCGCACCGGCAAAGCGATTCAGCTTGCCGACCTGCTCGACGAGATTTCCATAGACGCGGCGCGTTTCTTCTTCAACCTGCGCGAGGCAAACACTCAGATGGACTTCGACTTAGGACTTGCCGTCCGGGAGGATTCCCAGAACCCCGTCTATTATGTCCAATACGCTCATGCGCGCATCTGCTCGATATTCCGCAGGGATGAAGCAAAAAAATACAGCCTTGACGCGATCGCTCCGGAGACGCTCGATCTGCTGACACATCCCTCCGAGGTGGAACTGATACGCTACATCTCATCGCTGCCCAATGAGATAATCGCCGCTGCCAAAGACTACGAGCCTTCGCGCATCACGCGCTATGTCATTGAGCTTGCCTCCAAGTACCACAAGTTTTACCATGACTGCCGCATACTCGGCAATGAAGACGACAATCTTACGGCAGCGCGTCTGCTTCTCTGCGACTGTGTACGTCAGGTGATTGCGAACATTCTTGCCATGCTCAAGGTGACCGCCCCCGAGCAGATGATAGCAGCTGCCGAAGAAGAATAATCAGCCTTGTGAACCGTACAATTCCCTTGACTAAGGAAGTGAAAAAATGGACGACAAATTAGTATGCCAAATCACTGTGCTTGACATAGCCCAGAGAATGCTGGCTTTTCACAGCCGTGACGAGATAGCCGAGGCTGCTGACTATGCCGAATATAACGCCGGTACCTGTGACGCTCTCAAAGAAATGTGCGACGATATGAAGAATCTCACTCAGACCGGATTTATTGAAAAATACGACGAAATCAGCCTGATAAAGGGAGACGAACTGTTCGGTCTTGATGAGGACGACCCAAATGCACAGTACCTTCAGGGCTATTGCAGCATCATCGAGGACGTGCTCTCCATGATCAATCCCGGATACACATACGATCAGATGACCATGCTGGAGCAGGGCATCGCATTCGACGAGGCGTTTGAGGAAGCCTTCTACGGAGACACGGAACATCACCACCACGACGACGAGGAAGACTGCTGCTGCGGACATCACCACCGCCACTGAGCATATTCCAGCATCAATCCTACCATACACAATACCGCCTGCCGGACCGTCGATTGAGACGATTCCGGCAGGCGGTACTGTTTTTTTCGCTTATTCGCCGCTTTCAGAGCTTTGAAGCACGACGATTCTGCACCGGGTTGTCGCGCCGCTGGTGGTTTTTGCGGTAATCTCTGCCTCTCCGGGCTCCACGCCGGTGAGGTTTCCGCCCTTATCCACCCTGACGACCGATGTGTCCGAGCTCTCCCACACAATGAAATCGGTGCTGTATTCCGGATCCATTTTGGCTTTGAGCGTCATTCCTTTGCCGACTTCGAC
>ONWI01000087.1 GCA_900321515.1 uncultured Eubacteriales bacterium
CTGGAGAAAAAAGAAAGGAGAAACACCAATGAACAGAAACGTACAAAAATCATCCATCAAAATCGGTTCCTACACACTCGCGATGAGGGGCTGCGAACTGCTCAGACGCGGGGGCATTGCCTGCGAGATGCGCAAGATATCCGATTCGGACGGCAAATACGGCTGCGTATATTCCATCAACGTGAATGAAAACAACCTGTGGTCAGCCGAAAAAATCCTTCGTTCGTCCGGCATCATGGTACTGCCGTAAAGGGGGTTGCAATCAAATTGATATATCTGGACAACGCAGCAACAACATGGCCGAAGCCAAGGGGGACGGCGGCGGCGATAGCCGACGTGCTTTCCAACCGCGGAGCCAATCCCGGGCGTGGAAGCTACCGCATGGCGGAGCTTTCGTCCGAGACAGTGTACAAATGCCGCTGCCGCGCGGCGGAATTCTTCGGTTCGGATTCACCCGAAAATGTAATATTCACACCGTCCTGCACGCATTCGATCAATTATGTGCTCAAGGGAGTGCTGTCGGCGGGCGACCATGTGATCATCTCCGACATGGAGCACAACGCCGTAACCCGTCCGATAGCGCGCCTGGCCAAGCGAGGCGTGCAATGCAGCCGCGCCCGCGTCCACGAGGGCGACCCGGAGGCGACATTAGCCGAATTCCGCCGGAAAATGCAGGTAAACACCAAGCTGATATTCTGCACCCACGCCTCCAACGTATTCGGCATCAAGCTGCCCGTTGAGGAAATCGGACAGCTCGCCCGCCGCAACGGGATTCTCTTCGGACTCGACTGCGCCCAGAGCGCGGGAACGGCACTGCTCGACCTGCGCAGACTTCCCGCGGATTTTCTCTGTATGCCGGCGCACAAGGGGCTTTACGGCATCATGGGGCTTGGGATGCTGATCATCAACTGCGACAGGAAGCTTGCCACCGTCATCGAGGGAGGCACAGGCAGTCTATCCGGAGTGAACGTACAGCCGGATTATCTGCCCGACCGCTTCGAGAGCGGCACCCTGAACGTCCCCGCCATCGCGGCGCTCGACGTGGGAATGAACTTCATAGACACGGTCGGCAGGGAACGCCTCGAAGCCCATGAATTCAGCCTGATCCGCCGCGCCTACGACGCATTCGCCGCCATGCCGGAATGCCGACTTTACACCGCGCGCCCGGAAGCCGGCAGCCACGTCCCGCTGCTTTCATTCAATATCAACGGCATTCCCTCCGACGAAGCGGCGGTTCTGCTCGGCGAACGCGATATAGCGGTCCGCGCCGGGCTGCACTGCGCAGGAGACGCGCACCGCGCGATAGGTACGCAATCCGGCGGCACGGTGAGAATATGCCCGTCCGTGTTTACATCGAATGAGGAAATCGACGCCCTGGTCGGCGCGGTGAAAGACATCGCAAAACAACGCGCCGCGCTCTGAACAAAGAGCGCGGCGCAGACATTTCCGCAGCATTATTTGCATTTTTTGCCCACATCAATGACGCTGAAACCGGCGGCACGCAGCAGGCGGTTGTAAACCGCCATTCCCACGCCCTCCGTCGAGGGACAACGCGCCAAGACACGCGCCGCGCCGTTCTCATCCAGCTCCCTCAGCGCGGTAAACAGCCTGTGGGACTGGGTGAGCGGGTCGTCCTCACGCCCGTATGTCACGCATTTCAGAGGGATATTCCCTTCCTCGCCGTCAAAGCAGAGGGCAAACATCTCCCCGCCGTTTACCACGGCACTTTCCGCATACGACACAAATTCATCCAGCGTCCCTTTGATTATTGTGATTTCAGCCTTCGGGCTGTAATGCTTGTACTTCATGCCGGGAGAAGCCGCCTGAACGCCCTCTCTGAGCTGTCCCATTACGGCTTCGTCAATCTCAAGGCTGCCCAGAACATCCCGGAGTTCCTCCGGTGTAACAGCTCCCGGACGCAGCAGCCGCGGCACCGGCGTGGCAAGGGTCACAACGGTGGACTCCACGCCGAAATTGCATTCCCCGCCGTCGAGCACCGCGTCAATCCTGCCCCGCATATCGTCCATCGTGTGCCGCGCGCATGTCGGGCTGGGACTGCCGGAGAGATTTGCCGACGGCGCGGCAAGCGGCACTCCCGCCGCGTCAATTATCCTGCGCGTGGTGCGCATGGACGGGAATCGCACGGCCACCGTGTCCAGCCCGGCGGACACCTCGTCGGGGATAATATCGCCCTTGGGCAGAATGATTGTGAGCGGACCCGGCCAGAATGCCAGAGCCAGAGCCATTGCGGCTTCGGGAATCTCCCGGACAAGTCCGGCCCACTGGTCGATATGCGATATATGCACAATGAGCGGATTGTCCTGGGGACGTCCCTTTGCCCTGAATATTCCGGCGACGGCGGCGCCGTCGAGCGCGTTGGCGGCAAGTCCGTAGACCGTCTCGGTAGGAATGGCGACAAGCCCGCCGTTCCGAAGAATATCTCCCGCGCGTGCAATGTCGCCGTCTGTGTTATTCAAAAGTAATGTTTCCAATTTATCTTCAACCTATTCAAAAAGCGTTCCGTCGGAAAATGTCCCGAACCATTTTATCTCGGACGAGGCTTCCTCATCAAATACCAAGCCCTCGTCGGTGATTCTGAATACATAATGATACTGACCGTCCGAGGTTTCCAGCGTGAGAATATCGTCCGTGACGGTGCATTTGCCTATGCCGACATAATTGCTGACGGGAGAAAACACAAATTCAAATGTGCCGTCCTCGTTCAGGGTGATGCTCGACCGGCTGCCGTCCTCGCCGAACGAATAGGTGCCGGTGAGCTTCTGATTGTGGCAAGAGCAAAGTATTGCCGCACTGATGGCAACAGCCGCCATCGCCGCGATTTTCTTTAATTGATTCATCTTGGTCAATCCTCCAGCAGCGCCTTGATCTGTTCCTCTGACATCCCGGACGCTTCCCACTTCCGGATCAGGCGCTCCCTCAGAAGATGTTCGCCCTCTTCCATGCCCTCGGCGCGTCCTTCTGCGCGACCCTCGGCGCGTCCCTCGGCGCGTCCTTCACGTCGGGCGCTGCCTAATGCGCTCGCCTCGTCATGCAGCCGCTTTTCACGGTAGTACGCCTCCATGCGGATTTTTTCATCGGCGCTCATCTGGCGCAGCTTGACGACGGTGTTCCTGACTTCAGGAATTGTAGTTGTCTGCTGAATTGACATAAGTTCCTCCTCCGTTTCCGCGTTAATCAGACGCAGCCAATCCTCCATTGCGCTGCCGTTCGGGCTGTTTCCCAGCTTTTTCAGCTCAAAGAAATGTATGCCGAATTTCTCCGACAGCACCTCATGTCTGTGCTTCTCCATAATCAGAAAGTGCGAATGATAATGCTCGCAGTCGAACAGATTGAAGTTGATAATATTGACACAATACGTCTTTTTCAACTCCGCGTATTCGTCTCCCGTCTTCAATTCGTCACTGTAGATCTTCGACCAATAGAACAGCGTCCTCTCGCGGAAATCCGTCTCGTAATTGACCTGCATTTCCACGTTGACGATTCTGCCGTCCACATTCATTCTCAGATCGAGCCTGCTGAATTTCTGTTCCATATATTCGGGCGGCAATTCAACATTGCAGATTTCGATGCTGCGAATGCTCTCCCTCGGTATTTCGAGCAAGGCGGAAAGCATTGCCGCGATGATATCCTTGTTATTTTCGTCCCCGAATACGCGTTTAAAGATCACGTCCAGCTTGAGCTTGACGATGGAATGACCTCCTCTGACAGACATGTCCAATGCCTTCACCTTCTCCCTGCCATTATAGTATATCACAAAAAAATGAACAATTCAACCGCCGCGGAATCTACGGGCTTACTGCGCGGCGTCGTCAATCGAAGCCTTGAGCTGTTCCGCGCGGGCGGACGTAATCAGCGCGTCGAAAATCTCGTCCAGATCGCCGTTGAGAATCGCCTCGAGCTTGTAAAGCGTCAGTCCGATGCGGTGATCGGTCATGCGTCCCTGAGGATAGTTGTAGGTGCGTATTCTCTCCGAACGGTCGCCGGTCCCCACCTGCAGCTTTCTCTCGGCGGCAATCCTGCTGTTCTGCTCTTCCATGGCAGCCTCGTAGATGCGCGAACGCAGAATCTTCATGGCGCGGTCCTTGTTCTTGTACTGGCTGCGCTCGTCCTGGCACTCCACCACAATGCCCGTGGGCAGATGGGTAATGCGGATGGCGGATTCGGTCTTGTTCACGTGCTGTCCGCCCGCGCCGCTCGAACAGAAGGTGTCTATCTTCAGATCGGTCGGATTGATCTCCACATCCACCTCGTCCACCTCCGGCATAACGGCGACCGTCGCCGTCGAAGTGTGAATGCGTCCCTGGGTTTCGGTCTCCGGCACGCGCTGCACCCGGTGAACGCCGCTCTCGTATTTCAGCTTGGAATACGCCGCCTCGCCGTTGACAATGAAGCTGATCTCCTTGTAGCCGCCGAGTTCGGTTTCGTTTGCGTTGACCACTTCGATCTTCCAGCCGACGCGCTCGGCGTACATGGAATACATGCGGAAGAGCACGCCCGCGAAGAGCGCGGCTTCCTCTCCCCCGGCGCCGCCTCTTATCTCCATTACGACATTGCGGTCGTCGTTGGGGTCCTTTGGCAGCAGAAGTATCTTCAGCTCGTCGGAAATCACCGCCAGCTTTTCCCTTGCCTCGTCAAGTTCGGTCTCGACCAGTTCGCGGAAATCCCTGTCGGATATCCCCTCTTCGAGCATTGTCCTGGATTCGTCCTCAATGGCCTTGGCGTTCTTGTATTCGCGGTATTTTTCCACCAGCGGAGTGAGATTCTTGTATTCGCGCATGGTATCGCGATAGAGCGTGTTGTCATTGATCAGGTCGGGGTCGCAGAGCTTCCTGCTGAGTTCGTCATACCGCACTTCCGCCGCCGATAGCTTGTCAAACATTGTTATTACATCCTTTTCTTTTGTACTGTTATCACATAAAATCCTCACAGATAACGCTAATCATCTTGTTCACGGATAACCCTTTTGATATTCTTTTCGATCTTCGCGCGGGCAGCCATCACCTCGTGACCGCAGCCCCTGCATTTGATTTTAAAATCCATCCCCACCCGCAGCACATCGAACTGCCTGCTGCCGCAGGGATGAACCTTTTTCATCTCCAGAATGTCGCCGACCTTGATATCCATTATGCCGACCTCCGTATAATATAATGTCCGCCGGGGCATATTGCATCAGAACATCACCGCCCCGACGCTGTTTGCAAACGCAAGTTAAATGGTAATCAGCCCCAGCGTGCTCGCGATGGAGCTTGCCAGAATGATCATCAGGAAGAAGGGCGCGATGTATTTGGTAACCGCGTAATACATCGGCTGCCGACGGAACTGCGAGGAGAGCCGCACTTCCTTTGCGATGCCGTCGAAGCCGATCACTTTGGTCACCAGCATGCAGATGAAGAACGCGGAAATCGGCATCATAAGGGAATTGGTAAGGAAGTCGAAGAAATCGAGTATCTGCATGCCGAATATTTTTACATAATCCCATATGCCGTAGCCGAAGACGCTTGCCGTACCCAGAAGGAGTGACACGACAAGGACAATGACGCTGCTGAGCGTCCGATTCAGCTTCAACTGTTCCGAGATAGTGGCGGTGCTGGTCTCAAAAAGGGAAATGGCGCTTGTGAGAGCGGCAAAAAACACCATCAGGAAGAAAACGCTTCCGATGATATTGCCGAAGCCCATGCTGTCAAACACAGTAGGCAGCGTGATGAACATGAGCGAGGGACCGGCTTTGAGGGTGGCCATATCGCCGCCGGTGAAGGCAAATACCGCGGGGATAATCATAAGTCCGGCGAGAATTGCAATGCCGGTGTCAAAGATTTCGACCCGGGAGGTATTTTTTTCTATGTCGGAATCCTTTTTGAGATAGGAGCCGTAAGTGATAAGTATTCCCATCGCAAGCGAGAGCGAATAGAACATCTGTCCCATCGCGGCAACGACGGTCATCAGCGAAAAGTCCCTGAAATTGGGCACAAGGAAGTACTTGACGCCCTCAAGCGCCCCGGGGCGGGTCATGGAATACACCGCGGTGATAAGCGCCAGAATCACGAGCAGGGGCATAATGATCTTGCTGACAGCCTCAATGCCGTTCTTGACCCCGGCAACAATCACAAAAAACGCCGCCAGCACAAACACGATGAAGCAAATTTCCGAGACAAGGGAATCGGTGATAAAGCTGACAAAGAATTCATCTCCGGCAATCGCATGGGAATTGCCCCTGAGATATTCAAAGCAGTACCGGACGACCCAGCCGCCGATAACGCTGTAATAGGGCAGTATCAGAATGGGAATCACAGCATTGATCCAGCCGCCGAATTTCAGCCATTTCCTGTCGCCGAAGGAGGTGAATGCGCCGATAGGGCTTTTGCCGGTCATACGACCGATAGCCGTTTCGGAGACGATCATCGCGTAGCCAAAGGTCAGCATGAGTATCAGATATACCAGCAGGAAAATTCCCCCGCCGTATTTTGCCGCGAGGTAAGGGAAGCGCCAGATATTGCCGAGTCCCACCGCCGAACCCGCCACAGCGAGAATATATCCGATATTGCCGGTGAAGGTGGTCTTTTGCTTGGAGCTGTTCTCATTGTTGTTATTATCCATCATTACCTCCGCAGCGGCTTACATCGCCATATCGTGGCTGATAAGGATTGAAGTGACGGTATCGCCCTCTTCTTCCATATAGAAGACCATATTGTAATAATCGCCTGTGTAGCCGTCCTTGAGCACATTCCATTCCAGCGGGTTGTAGTAGTAATATTCCATCATATAGGAATTGTCATTATCCTCGCCGAAGCGGTTTATGTAGGCGTACTGCACAACGCCCTCGGGCTTGAATTCGACAAACTGTGTGCTATTGTATTCGCCGTAGATGTAATCGCCGCAGGATTCCTCCATCCCGTCGAAGTAGAGCGGCTTAGGGTCGTCCTCGTGTGTGAAGACTTCGAGAACGTCGTCCCTGGTGGAGCCCACATGCAGTCCTCCGGCAAATTTGACCTTGTCAGTATTGGTCGAGATCATTGAGAGGGTATAATCCTCGCCCTCGTTCAGATCATAGAAGAGCAGGTTCAGATTGTCGAATTCCATTTTGATGTACGGTCCGTAGATGAAATTATCGGTGGTGACAAGTTCTTCGCTTTTTGGCTCGCCGAGCAGCTTCTTGACGTGATCGGGAGTCATTCCGAGCCTGATGTCGCCGACCGCGGTGTCATCAACTCCGAACTTATGCGGCGTGAACGTTTCCGACGAAGCCCGTCCGTCCTCCGGGACGGGATGCGCTCCCCAGTCGCAGGACGCGAAGCAGGCTGTCAGCATCAGTCCCGCCAGAAGCAGACTGATGATTTTGTTTGTTTTCTTCATAATGATGATTCTCCTTATGAATGTAATTTAGATTAGTGGTCCGTAAGAAGTGATCAGTGAGAAGTGGGAAGTGGAAAGCTGTGGAACAGGAAGTGCTTCCGTATGTGCCCTGCTGCAATGCGGCAGGGAGCGCCCCCCGGCGCAGGGTTCAATGAATCATTCTTTCAGACATAACCCAATTTGTTTGTGTCCGGATCACTGACCACTGTCCACTGTCCACTTCTCACTCCCCACTCAAATTTACTTAAATTCCTCGCCGTCTGCGGTGAGAATTTTTTCGCGCACAATGTCGCATTTCTCAAATTCCACACCGTTCGCGTTTGCAAAACCCTTGAGCAGGACGGAAGGATTGATATTTACGTCATTTCCTGCGGGAAGTTGAATCGAAAGTACGGCGCATTCGCCGTCACAAACAACCTCATACGAAAAAATATGCGGCTTCACGTCGATGTCCACAAACTGCTTCTTCTTGTTTTTCTTCTGAACGAGAATTTTATCCTGGGAGAGATATTTTTCCAACGCGCCGGACAGCTCTTCGCCCGAAACCCCGTCAGCGGCGAGCGTGATGCGGTAAACAGCCGATTGAATGGCGGTTGCCTTTTCGCCCTGATACTCCACACAGGTCACGCGGATTCCCTCGCAGAGGGCGGAATTGAGGCGTTTCTTCACCTCGTCAAAGGGCATATCGGCGGTCAGACGGACGTCCATCGTCTCACAGAGTCCGGAAGCGCCGAGCGAGAGCGGCAGCGCGAAGGTCATAAAGGGGTGCGGGTTGAATCCCTCGGTGTACCAGATCGGCACACCGGCGCGGCGGACCGTGCGGGTCATGCAGCGCATGAGGTCGAGGTGGGACATATACTTTGAAGGACCCTCCTTGACAAAGAAAATCCTTATCGGCAGACAGAGCGTGCCCTGGATATCAACCACGTTTTTCATTCCGGGTCTTAAAGACACTGCAAACACCTCCTGTCAGTTTGGCGGCGCCGCAATTGGCGCATTTCAGGCGGCAATGCGGCGTGGTTTCGGCGGCGAGCGCCTTTTTGTGTTCGCGGATGAGGAATTCCTTGGTGATGCCATAATCGAGGTGATCCCACGGGAGAATCTCGTCATAGCTGCGCCGGCGGTTGGCGTAGAACGCCGGGTCGATGTTGCATTCAGCGAATGTTTCGAGCCAAACGTCCAATTTGAAAAATTCGTCCCAGCCGTCGAAGCGGCAGCCCTTCTCAAAGGCGCGGATCAGCACGCGAAGCAGCCTGCGGTCGCCGCGCGCAAAGACTGCTTCGAGGAAGCTGGTGTTTGCGTCGTGCCAGTTGAGGGTGATCTTGCGGCTGCGGACGCTGTCGCGGAGATGCTGCTGCTTTTGGTGAATGGTGTCGATGTCGTCCTGCGGCTCCCACTGGAACGGGGTGAAGGGCTTCGGCACGAAGGTGGACGCGCTGGAAGTGACATTCACGCCCTTGCCCTTTGGCTTGTCGGGATTGCGGTAAAATTCGTCCACCACCTTCTGTGACAATTCGCCGATGCCCGCCACGTCGTCGAGCGTCTCGGTCGGCAGTCCGAGCATGAAGTAGAGCTTGACGCTGGTCCAGCCGCCCTTGAATGCCGTGCGGCAGGTGGAGAGCACCTCCTCCTCCGTGACATTCTTGTTGATGGCGTCGCGAAGGCGCTGCGTGCCGGCTTCGGGCGCGAAGGTCAGACCGCCGCGCCGCACCTTGCGGAGCTTCTCGGTCAGCTCGTCGCTGAAGCCGTCGATTCGCAGCGACGGCAGCGAAATGCTCACCTTGGATGGCTCCGTCCAGTTGAGCATACTGTCCAGAAGCTCCGGCAGCTCCGTGTAGTCGCTGGAGCTGAGGGAGGAAAGCGATACCTCGTCGTAGCCCGTCGTGTCGCACAGGCTCCGGCTCTGGGAATCGGCTGTGCGGTAATCCTTCTCCCGGTTGGGGCGGTAGATGTAGCCCGCCTGACAGAAGCGGCAGCCGCGGATGCAGCCGCGGAATATTTCGGTCACGGCGCGGTCGTGC
>ONWI01000042.1 GCA_900321515.1 uncultured Eubacteriales bacterium
ATGGAACACGGCAAGAATACCGTCGCTGTCTGCTACACGGTATCAGGGGCGACCCAGCCGGTCACCGTGACGCTGACGCCGCTCTTTGCCATGCGACCGATTGACAGGGTGAATTCACCTGCCGACATTGCCAATTTCAGTTCGTCGGTGTTCGGCAGGACGATGCTTGTCGGGCGTGGGGACGACAGCAGCTTCAACGCGAAGTTCTACATCAGCGAGGGCGAATACTCCGACCGTTCGCTGATACCCACCAGCATGGCGGCGCCCACATTCATTGCCGAGGAAAACCAGTTCCTCGCCATCGACGCGAGAAACGGCTTCCGCGGGCTGGATTCGCAATATACGCCCTTTGACGCGGTGATCAAGGTCTACCCCGGCGAGACAAGGAAATTCTATGCGATATGCTCCACCGAGGACGAAGATATCACCGCCAAGAACGGATTCGATATCGTCAGGGCGTACACCGACCGCATGTACGACCTGATCCGCCGCAACCCCGCGAGGGATATCTTCTCGGCGCATTTCACATGGGCAGCGGACGCGTTCATAGTGGACCGCGCCTCCACGGGGCTGAAGACGATACTCGCGGGCTATCCGTGGTTTGCCGACTGGGGAAGGGACACCATGATCGCCATTACCGGTCTTACTCTCTGCACCCGCCGCTTCGAGGACTGCGAGAAGATTCTCAAATCATTCGCCATGTACGAGAAGAACGGGCTGATTCCCAATGTCTTCCCGAATTCCGCGGACGACGCGCCGATCTACAATACCATGGACGCGTCGCTCTGGTATTTCTACGCGGTGGAGCGTTATCTGCACTACACGGGCAAGGAGGAAAACTTCAACTTTGTCAGGGACGAGATTTTCCCCGTGCTCAAGAATATCATTTACGCCTACGAGAACGGCACCGACTTCTCGATAGGCATGGATTCCGACGGACTTGTCTACGGCGGCAGCGAGAAGGATCAGATCACATGGATGGACGTCCGTGTGGGCGACTGGGTGGTGACTCCCCGCCACGGCAAACCCGTGGAAATCAATGCCCTGTGGTACAATGCCCTCAGGGTGATGGAGATGCTCTGCGAGAAATTCGACCGCGACGGTTCCCATTACACCGAGCTTGCCGAGAAGGTAAAGACCTCATTCGTGCGCAAATTCTGGAATGAGCGCGGCGGCTGTCTCTACGACGTCGCCGACCCCTGCGAGGACAGAATCCGTCCCAATCAGATATACGCTGTGTCGCTGCCCTACACCATGCTCGACCGGCACAAGGAGATGTCGGTAGTGGACTGTGTCAGCCGCCACCTGCTCACGGTCTACGGTCTGCGTTCGCTTTCCTATACCGACCCGGAATACAAGCCCCATTATATCGGCAGACTGATCGACCGCGACGCCGCCTATCACATGGGCACAAGCTGGGCGTACCTGATGGGCGGCTACATCACCGCCTTCTGCAAGGTGCATGATCATTCGCCCTACGCCGTCAGACGGTGCAAGGAGATATGTTCCCGCTTCCTTGACCACATGAAGGACGGCTGCATCAACGGCGTCGCCGAGATATTCGACGGAGACTTCACCTGTACCTCCCGCGGCTGCTTCACACAGGCGTGGAGCGTCGGCGAACTCCTGCGCGCTTACACCGAGGATGTGTTGCCCTACCTCAAACGCATTCCCGAAAACAGAGAAATTTAAAGAAGTGACAGCATATGCCAATTAAAATACTCAACGAACTTCCCGCCAAGAAGATTCTCGAAAACGAAAACATCTTCGTCATGACGGAAGAGCGGGCTACGATGCAGGACATCCGCCCGCTGAAGATCATACTCCTCAACCTCATGCCCACCAAGATAGAGACCGAGACGCAGTTTCTCCGGCTGCTGAGCAATTCGCCGCTGCAGGTGGAGGTTGATCTGCTCCAGACCGCCTCCCACGAAGCCAAGAACGTCCCGACGCGTCATCTGCTGGATTTTTACAAGACGTTTGACCAGGTGTGTGAGAACCGCTACGACGGCATGATCATCACCGGCGCTCCTGTGGAAAAACTTCCCTATGAAGAGGTGGACTACTGGGAGGAACTCTGCAAGATAATGGACTGGAGCAAGCGCAACGTGTATTCCACCATGCACATCTGCTGGGGGGCGCAGGCAGGAATGTACCATCATTTCGGCATCGACAAGAACACCCTGCCGCAGAAGCTCTCAGGGGTTTACCGCCACCGCGTGACCGCGCCGCTTCACCCGCTTGTGCGAGGCTTCAATGACTTCTACTGGGGCCCGCACTCCCGCAATACCGAAGTCTCCCGCGAAGATATAGAAAGCCGCGACGAACTCATTATCATAGCGACGTCAAAGGATGCGGGCGTGTCGCTTGTGGGACATAAGAACGGGCGGCAGTTCTTCTCATTCGGTCATCTGGAATATGACCGGCAGACGCTTGCCAACGAATACTTCCGCGACGTCAATCGCGGGCTTAATCCTGAGATTCCCTGCAACTACTTCCCGAACGACGACGTTTGCGCGGTGCCGAGTCATTCGTGGAGGGCGCACGCGAACCTGCTCTTCGGCAACTGGCTGAATTACTACGTCTATCAGCAGACGCCATACAATCTCGCCGACCTCAGCGAACTGTAATCTTCAATGCTTCCGCTTCCGGCGAAAACGGGAAATAATAATAATTTTGAATTAATAAGGAATGATAAGAATGAAAAACTACAGAATAGCAGTCCTCAAGGGCGACGGCATAGGTCCGGAAATCGTCAACGAGGCAATGAAGGTGCTCGACGCCGTTGCCGCGAAGTGCGGCTTCACCGTAGAATACGACGAGGCGCTGCTCGGCGGCTGCGCCATTGACGCCACAGGCGTTCCGCTGCCGGACGAGACGGTTGCAAAGTGCAAGGCAGCCGACAGCACGCTGCTCGGAGCGGTCGGCGGTCCCAAATGGGACTCCATGCCCGGCAATCTCCGTCCCGAAAAGGGTCTGCTGGGCATACGCGCGGCGCTGGGACTCTTTGCCAATCTGCGTCCCGCCCGGATATTCGAGCCTCTGCGCGACGCTTCGCCGCTGCGTCCGGACATCATCGGCGGCTCGCTGGACATCATGGTTGTGCGTGAACTGACCGGCGGCATATACTTCGGCGAACGCGGCAGACTTGAGGAAAACGGCGTACAGGCTGCATACGACACCGAGAAGTACTCCGTCCCGGAGATACAGAGAATCGCGCGGATTGCCTTCGACCTCGCCATGAAGCGCAATAAGAAGGTCTGCTCGGTTGACAAGGCGAATGTTCTGGAAAGCAGCCGTCTGTGGCGCGAGACCGTGACCGAGATGGCAAAGGAATATCCCGAGGTCGAGCTGAGCTACATGTATGTGGACAACTGCGCCATGCAGCTGGTGCGCAATCCCGCGCAGTTCGACGTTGTGCTGACGTCCAATATTTTCGGCGACATTCTCTCGGACGAAGCCAGCATGATTTCCGGCTCTATCGGAATGCTTGCCTCCGCTTCGCTCGGCGAAAGCGGTTCGGGACTTTATGAGCCGATTCACGGCTCCGCCCCGGACATTGCAGGTCAGAATATAGCCAATCCTCTTGCGACCATCCTCTCCGTGGCAATGATGCTCAAATATTCGCTCGGAGAGTCCGAGGCATCCGACATGATCGAGAAGGCAGTAGCGGAAGTCCTCAACGAGGTCCGCACACCTGATATCTATGTGGAAGGATTCAGAAAAGTTTCATGCTCCGAGATGGGCGACGAAGTCTGCTCACACCTTTAATGTCGCTTCGCTCAGAGTGAACAGGGAGGAAAAGATATGAAGAATTATACACTGACGGAGAGTCGGTATATCCGCGACGTAAAGTGCGAGGTAAAGCTCTATACGCATGACAAGACGGGAGCGCGGGTCATCGTGATGCCGGCGGACGACGACAACCGGGCGGTAAGCATAGCATTCTCCACTCCGCCTGAGAACGACAAGGGCATTCCGCACATCATCGAACATTCCGTGCTGTGCGGCTCGGAGAAGTACCCGCTCAAGGACCCGTTTGTCCAACTGATGAAAGGCTCGATGTATTCCTTCCTCAACGCCATGACATACAGCGATTTTACGATATATCCCGTGGCGAGCACCAACGAGAAGGATTTCAAAAATTTAGCCGACGTGTATCTCGACGCGGCGTTCGACCCGCTGATGCCGCGCAAGAAGGAGGTCTTTCTCCAGGAAGGCAGGCACTTTGCCATAGATGAAGCCGGGACGAAGGTGGAAGGCTTTAACGGCGTTGTATTCAACGAGATGAAGGGCGTGGAGGGTTCACCCGACGCGCTTCTGGAGGAGGCGGTGACCCTCTCGCTCTTCAAGGGCACGCCCTATTCCTACGAATCCGGCGGTCTGCCGCTCGCGATCTGCGACCTTTCCTATGAGGAATTAGTCGATTTCTATCACAGGCACTACACCGCGTCCAACAGCTTCATTTTCCTTTACGGCAAAATTGACGAGGAAGAGCTTCTCGGCTATATTTCAGAGAATTACCTCGACAAATACGGACGTTCCGAGGTCTACCGCGTCGGAGAAATCCCCGCCGACTGCTTTGACAGGGAATATTCCGCGCCTTATCCGGCGGACGAATCCAAGCTGGAAAAGGGCTGGTATTTTTCCTATAATTTCGCGCTGCACATTCCCCACACGCCGCTGAATCTGCTGACGCTGCGCGTGCTTGACAGAATCCTCTGCACATCCCAGAGCGCCTACATCAAGAACGCCATGCAGAAGGCGGGCATAGGCGAAGATTTCTATTCGACGGTGGACGAGATGATCAAGGTGCCGTGGTTCGGATTCACGGCGGCGGGCTGCCGCGAGAACGACCGGGCGGAATTCGTGCGGATTATTGACGACACGCTTGCCTCTCTCGTGAAGAACGGCATCGACAGAGAACGTCTCCACGCGACGATAAACATCATGGAATTCTACGAGAAGGAAGACGGCTCAGCCCACAGAATAAAGGGCATATCCTACGCCATTCAGATGCTTCCCAAGCTGCTTTGCGGCGAGGATAATCCGCTGGAGCTTCTTGAGATATTTGACGCGATAGACAGGCTCAGGCAACTTGCCGACACGGATTATTTCGAGCGATTCATCGAGAAGTATTTCCTTGACAACACGCACAGGAATGTCGTGACGGTCTATCCCGACACGGAATTTACCGCGCGGGAGGACAAACTGATTGAGGAGAAGTGCCGTGTCAACGCCGCCAGGGAGGATTTCGGCGAGCTTGTGAGCGATTACCGCGCGCTCAACGAATACCGCGGCTCGGAGGACAGCCCCGAGGACGCGGCGAGAATCCCCCTGCTGGAACGCAGCGACCTTTCGTCCGACCCGGATTACCAGCCGTCGCAGATAGTCAAGCTGCGCGGCGGGGAACTGATTTACCAGAACAGACAGACCAATTCCATTGCCTATCTCGAACGGCGCTTTGACCTGCGCAGGCTTGACAAGTCGCTGCTGCCGTACTACAGGATATTCACGGAGCTTTTCGGAGCGGTGGACACCGCCTCCCACGGCTACGAAGAATTGTCCGACCTCATCGACAGCTGCACCGGCGGAATCATCCACACGCTGGACGTTTCGCAGTCGCTTGCCGACGGTTCGGCGATGCCTTCGATGAACTGGCAGACCAAATTCCTCTGCCGCAACGCGGATAAGGCGTTCGCAATTGACCGGGAGATACTGCTGGAGACGGATTTTTCCGACGCGGACCATATACGCGACATGCTGCTCCAGCTCAAGACCGGCATGGAGCGCGATCTGCTCGAGTCGTCCAACGCGGCGGCGGCGAGCATCGGACTCGGGGCGTTTTCCGAGTCATACGCGTGGAGGAACGAGCTGCAGGGCTATCCCTTCTACCGGTTCCTCTGCGGACTGCTGAACGATTACGACGCGCGCAAGGATGAGCTTGTGAAGACTCTGGAGGTCGTAAGGCGCAGTCTGTTTGACGCCGACGGCTGGACGTATTCCTTCATCGGCGAGGAGAGCTTCCTTCCGCGCGCGGTGAGCATGACGGAGGAATTCATCAGCCTTCTGGACGAGGGAAAAGGATATCTGCCATGTTATACGGTGGGGCTTGCGGAGAAGGAGCGCACGGCGCTGTATTCGCCGTCTCAGGTGCAGTACGCGGCTCTCTGCGGAATGCTGCCGAAGCCGGCGCTGGAAAGATTCGGACACCTGCTGGTGCTTGAGCACCTGCTCAATACGGACTATCTGTGGCAGAATATCCGTGTGCTGGGCGGCGCTTACGGCGCGGGAGCAAAATTCCTGATGACGGGCGAAGCCGTAATGGTATCATTCCGCGACCCGAATCTGGACGAGACATACGCCTGCTATCGGAATATGCCGGATTATATCGAATCGCTCGACATGGACGAGCGGACGCTGCGGCAGTTTGTGATCGGGGCGCTCAACACGCTCTGCCGTCCGCTGCCCGAATATGTCAAGGGCAGCATCCAGATTCACCGGGAGCTTGCCGGACTCACGGCGGAACAGGCGGAAAAGACCAGAAGGCAGATCATCACGACGCAGCTTGCCGATGTGAAGGCGCTTGCGCCGTATCTCAGGGAATGGCTGGACGGCGCGACCGAGACGGTCATAGGCGGCGAGCAGAAAATAAGAAATTCGGCGGTTGCGTTTGACACCGTAAAATCCCTGCTCTGATTTGAAGGAAGAGGGAAATACTCATGCACATCACGTTCATATGCACGGGCAACACCTGCCGTTCACCGATGGCGGAGGGGATAGCCCGCCAATTGATAGCCGAAAAGAACCGCGATAAGGAAATCACGGTTTCCAGCGCGGGACTTGGGACGTACAACGGTTCCCCCGCGAGCCAGCATTCCATTGACGTGTGCCGGGAGATCGGCATTGATCTGACCTCACACCGTACCCAGAGGCTCAATCAGGAGATAGCGGACAAGACCGACCTTTTTGCCGTGATGACCGAATCGCACAGACTGGCGTTGCTTTATTACGGCATTCCGGAGGAAAAGATTGCCGTGCTGGGGGACATCTCCGACCCCTACGGCGGAGACGAAGAGGAATACCGCCAATGCAGGAATCAGATTGACGAAGCGGTCCGGGCGCTGCTGGATACGCTTTCGGACCCGGAATAAACATGACGCAGAGCGCTGCTTGCGTGAATCGGTGGAGTGTGGAATGAATGGAAGAGCTTCAGATAATACCCATGACGGAACAGCACATTCCGGCAATTGCCGGGATTGAAAGACAGTGCTTTTCCGACCCGTGGAGCGAGAGAGCGCTGGCGGAAGAGCTGAACGTGCCGTCGGCAGTCTTTCTCACGGCGCTGGCTGACGGCGAAGTCGCGGGCTACATGGGAGTTCACCACCTCGGGGACTGTGCCTATGTGTGCAACGTCGCGGTGGCGCCGGAATTCAGGCGGCGTTCGGTTGCGTCGTCGCTGATGGAAGCGCATATCCTCAAAGCGCGGGAAGCGGGCATGAGCGAAATCACACTGGAAGTGCGTTCATCGAATGCCGCCGCGCGGGCGCTGTATGAAAAATTCGGATTCAGATGCCTCGGCACCCGTCCGAATTTCTACACCAACCCGAAGGAGCACGCCGAAATTTATACATTATATTTATGATCAACGCGGAAAATCCCACCGATACAAATGCCGATGGGATTTTTTGATTTGCCGGATAAAAAATAATACAACACAAAAAATCCCACCGACGATTGTCGATGGGATTTTGCACTGGCGCGCTTGGAGGGGCTCGAACCCCCGACCTTTTGATTCGTAGTCAAACACTCTATCCAGCTGAGCTACAAGCGCATAACAATA
>ONWI01000075.1 GCA_900321515.1 uncultured Eubacteriales bacterium
AAAAAAACTATTGACAAATGCAATAACATGTGTTATATTATAGTTGAGCTTAAGAGAGCGGCAAAGTTAAGGACAGACAGGATGAAACAGTAATCCTTAGCGTAAAAGAAGATGTAAATCAAAATATTGATTGAAAAAACTGGGATGAAACAAGTAAGCTGTCTGAGATCAAAATCATATGGGAAAAACCCGAAATGACAAAGATCGCATCCTTTTCGGAACTGAGCTCGAATAAGCAATATAAAAGAAACGGGGTGACGCCGATGGATGCAGTAACAGCCTCACAGCACATCGGAACCGAAGCCCACGAAAGTGAAATTGCTGAGTAACTTAATAAGGCAATGAGCACCGAGAGCTTTTATAGCAAGCGATCCGAGATGAATAATCGAAGCAGATCGATTGATGCAAGATAAGAGCCTGTGCAATGTTTATGAACAGTACGCCTTGGAGTTACAAAAGCAATGAAACTCCGGAAGGCTTCGATATGTAAGCAAACAAACGGAACGGAAAGCCGTTTGAAAACAAATCAAGTATTTCTGCTGACGGAAACAGGAAACATAACAGAAACGGGAAACAGAAATCGAGCAGACCAAAGCCGCGCAGAATGTATAAAAATTACTGCAAGATAAGAGACGCATGAAGACCGTGATACCGACAGAAACAAAAAAGATGCGTAAATGTGATGGCGTAAAGGAACAGAAACGAAAAAGCGACAGAAAGACGATCTCAGCCGGTCGTGAAAATGGCGGGACGCCAATTACAGAAGAAAAATGTAAGAGTCGCGTGCAGTAAAAATTATACAGGAAAAGATCAGACCATTGATGTGAAATGCGGAAAGAAAAAAGAAAAGCAAAACCGCAAAAAGCAATTGCACCGAGCGAACAACGTCATGTGCAAAAGCCGGAACACATTACAATGTTGAAATAGAAAGAACCCGACAGGTTTAAAAAAGCAGCGGCAAATCCGATGTAAACAATCTTAAGAGGCGTAAGCTGTAAAAGATGAAATAAGACCTGAACGAGATATACAAATAGATCGTAATAATTGTAAAGGGTCGAGTCCAATGAAAACTTAAAACTCTGCCAAGTTGAGTTTCGATGAAAGCAAGTGAATTTCTTATGAAAAGAAAGTTTTACAAGCTGACAAGAAATGAAATGTAAAGGGTGAGTCCAAAGTACAATTAAGCTTTGAGAGGCGAAAAGTAAAGATAATCGCCGGGGAGGGGCAATCGGAATGATAGCCCCGGAAAAGAAGCAACAGGACATTGCAAAACAAAATATTGGCGGCGAAATAATGCCGATGGCGGTATCGATGTAGAAATATATCGGTACCGTTTTTTTGTCCGGATAATGTTACAACCATAAAAAGTTCGTAAATTTTTCGTTAAAAGGTATAGACTTAATTGATTTTGTAATGTATAATAGACGTGGTAAATAATATTGTGTAAATGGGGGAATCAATTATGTTGCTGCCCAATTGGCTGTGGATAGTTTTACTTTTAACTGTTTTTTTAGTGTGTATGGTATATATGGAATTTATCAGAAGCAAATTTGTACTGTCTACAACCCACAAGGCTGTCACGGTCAACGGACTGCCCAGAGTGCTGGACGGTATGAAATTTGTTTTGATAAGCGATCTGCACAATATGTCATTCGGAAACAAGAATTCCGAGCTTGCCCGCAAGGTCAGGAGAGAACGTCCCGATTATATTCTCTTTGCCGGCAATATGGGCGACGCCAAGGCTTCCGATATCGACGCGTTTTATGACTTCCTCGATTCTGTGGGCAGGGATATCCCTGTCGTAATGGTTCCGGGCAAGGATGATCTCCGCCTCGGCAACGGCACTCTGCACAAGAATTTCGTCAAGTCGGTCAATGAGGCGGGCGGCGTTATTCTCAACAATTCCCGCGCGGAGATTAACGTGGACGGGGAAAAAATCTATATTTACGGCTACTGCCCCGGACTTAAGAAGGAACCAGACAAGCCCGTGAAGGACTGGAAATTCCAGAAGGTGCGCAACAACGATGTATTCGACGCTTTGGGCGAATGTCCTCAGGATGCGACGGTTATTCTGCTTACGGGCTACGCGAAGGGCTTTGAAGCGTATTCGCGCTGGGGCGCTTCACTGGTTTTCGCCGGAGGCACTCACGGCGGATATTACAGGCTGCCGTTTTTTGACAGGATCATCAGAAACAATAAGATAGCCTATACTTCGGGCGAGTATCGCATGGCGCGCAGCAAAATGTATGTCACCCGCGGACTGGGCAGCCCTTCCAGAATACGCTTCAACAATCCTCCCGAAATCTCTGTGATAAGCATTACGCGACCCAACAGCCCGCTGCTCAATACCATGCCGGTCAGCACGGACAACGCATATGATGTGTTCATGTATTGGGCTCGGTCAGAAGGCAGAGCAATTCGCGACCTGCTCAATGAGCGCACGGATGCGATTCACGACTGGTGGGACAATATCACGCACAAGGAACAGTCGGTTTATTCCAGAAAGGGCACCCAAAACAAGGAAAAAAAAATTTACATGTCA
Source organism: uncultured Eubacteriales bacterium (assembly GCA_900321515.1). Taxonomy (GTDB): domain Bacteria; phylum Bacillota; class Clostridia; order Oscillospirales; family Acutalibacteraceae; genus RUG762. The sequence goes on from ONWI01000075.1 coordinate 2,543, forward strand.
CCCCAGGAGCGTGCCAAAGAAAATGCCCGCCGCGCCATGAAGGGAAGCGGTCCTTCCCGTCGTGTCGCCAGGGTCAAGACCCGTTCGGAGTACATAAGCGAACTCCAGGCTGAAGTGGGCAATTCCGACGCCGTGCATTCATACGACAAATTCAAGACGGCTGAGGAAATAGACCAGATCAAGGTTTTCGGAGATATTAAAATCTGATCACAACGGCGGATTACGTCATGACGGCAGTTGATAAAGGCTTCATTTGCTGTCATGACCGGATTATCCGCCTTTTTGTGTCTTTTGTATTTGCTGTGAGGAAAGGCAGTGTGTTGTTAAAATGGCGATAATAATTAAAAATGCCACAATTGTAAATCCCCGCGAGACTGTCACCGGAGATATCGCGATTCGCGATGGCGTATTCGCTCAGGTGGGAGGCTGCGCGGAAGTCTCCGGTGAAGACCGTGTTATTGACGCGACGGGACTCCATGTTTTTCCCGGACTTGTTGATATGCATGTGCACCTCCGCGACCCGGGTCAGACCCACAAGGAGGATATAATTTCCGGCTGCGCGGCGGCTGCCGCGGGCGGCGTGACTTCGCTGGTCTGTATGCCCAATACCGTTCCGGCGGCGGACAGCCCCGAGACCGTAGAGTATATTGTCAAAAAAGCTAAAACGACGGGAGTCCGCGTTTATCCGGCGGCGGCGATAACATATGGTCTGTCCGGGAGCGGATGCTGCGATTATCCCGCGCTTAAAAAATCCGGAGCGGCGGCTCTTTCGGACGACGGACGGCCTGTGGAGGATGACGGAATGCTTGTTTGTGCCCTTAAGACCGGCAAGGAACTGGGCTTGCCCGTGCTGTGCCACTGCGAGGATTTATCTCAGGCGGCGGGCGGCAAGGTTCACGAGGGCAGGGCGTCAGAACTGCTGGGAGTAAAGGGCATGTCCTCCTCGTCGGAGTACTGCGACATTGAACGGACGATAAGACTTGCAGAGAGCGTCAATGCCCCTGTGCATATTTGCCATGTCAGCACGAAGGAATCAATAGAAATCATTCGTCAGGCGAAGGCTCGCGGAGTGAAGGTAACCTGCGAAACCGCGCCGCATTATTTCATTTATACATGTGAAAAGGTTCTCGGACGTGACGCGGATTACCGAATGAATCCCCCTCTGCGTGAGGAGGAGGACAGGCTTGCGGTGATCGGCGGACTGCTCGACGGTACCATTGACGCGATTGCCACGGATCACGCTCCCCACTCTCCGGAAGAAAAAGCTGATTTTGTCAATGCCCCAAACGGCGTTGTTGGCATGGAAACTTCACTGGCTGCTACGCTGACTTTTATGAGCGACAGGTTGTCGCTGAACGATATCGCAAGGCTGATGTCATACAATCCAGCGAGAATCATGGGCATACCCGGCGGCGAGATAAAGGAAGGCGCTCCCGCGGATTTCGCCTTGGTTGCTCTGAATGAGGAATGGACGGTTAATCCCGAAGAGCTTCACGGCAGATCAAAGAACGCTGTGTTCAAGGGCGAAAGGCTAAAAGGAAAAGTTAAGGCTGCGTTTTGCGGCGGCAGTCAGATTTTTTAATTTTGAAGGTTGCATATTCCTGAAAGATGTTATATAATAGTCGAAACAAAAAAGAAAGGAAATCACTGAAATGTCATTTAATCCGCTTATCGAGAAAATAATTGAGATGCAAAATCCAACTGTAGCCGGTCTTGACCCTAAGCTCGACTATGTGCCGCAGTATATCAGGGAAAAGTGCTTTGAACAGTACGGCAGAACCCTTGAGGGCGCGGCAGAGGCTCTTTACGAATTCAATACCGGACTGATAGACGCGCTCTGCGATATCGTTCCGGCGGTCAAGCCCCAGATGGCTTACTATGAGATGTACGGCTGGCAGGGAGTCAGAACCTTCGCCAGAACTGTGAAATATGCCAAGTCCAAGGGAATGTATGTGATTACAGACGGCAAGCGCAATGATATCGGCGCTACCATGGACGCTTACGCCGCGGGTCATCTCGGAATCACTGATATTGACGGCGAACAGATTGCCGCATTCGGCGCCGACGCGCTGACCGTCAACGGCTACCTAGGCACTGACGGCATAGAACCGCTGCTCAAGGTGTGCCAGGCACAGGACAAGGGAATATTCGTGCTGGTCAAGACATCCAACAGGTCGTCCGGCGAGCTTCAGAACCTGCTGCTCGAGGGCGGCGAGAGTATCTACGGCAGAATGGCATGCATGTGCGACGAGTGGGGAAGAGACCTTCCCGGAAAGTACGGATTCACCGGAGTAGGGGCAGTCGTTGGTGCAACTTATCCCGAACAGCTCACTGAACTGCGCAAGGGGCATCCGTCGATCTTCTTCCTCGTACCGGGCTACGGCGCGCAGGGCGGCGGCGCACAGGGTCTTGTCGGCGCTTTCAATAAGGATGGACTCGGCGCTGTGGTTAATTCATCCCGCGCGATAATGTGCGCCTACAAAAAGGAAGGCTGCGATGAGAGCGATTTTGCCGGCGCTGCGAGACGCGAAGCGCTCCGTATGAAGGACGACATTAACGGCGTACTTCGATAAGGAATCGTATGAGCGAAAAATATTCCGATAACAGTAATTACGGCAATCCAGACCGCAGACGGAGCGAAGTCCGTAGGCATTCAGGGCGGAAACGCCGCCGCCGCAAAAGGGGCGGCAGATCAAAATACGGCTCTTTTATTATGCATTTCCTGATGATCATGTTTTTCGGCGTAGTTATCGTTACAGTGATGGTGGGCAGAATGTATGTCATCAATTCTATAAATCATCCGATGGGTTCGGAAGGGGATTATTCTGTTTCGTCTGAAGATCAATCGGAATCCGTTGGTGAGCCTGAATCGGTGGATCTGGCAGCTCAGAAAATCGAAGAGGAACTCAGCCGCATGACATTGGAGCAGAAGGTCGGGCAGCTCTTTATGGTGCGGAACAACGGCAGCGGCACTCTCGAGGAAACTGTCTCAAAGACCAATGCGGGCGGCGCGATACTCTTTGCCAAGGATTTTGACGGCTTGTCTGCCGCAAATGTCCGCAATATGACAGATTCATTGCAGTCCGCTTCTGACGGCAGGATGATAATAGCCGTAGACGAGGAGGGCGGCACGGTTGTGCGTGTCAGCAGCAATTCCAAGCTGCGAAAGAGCAGGTTTCTGTCGCCGCAGCAGCTCTACAGGAACGGCGGCTTTGACCTCATCGTATCCGATACCGGAGAAAAGTGCGAGCTTCTTTATTCTCTGGGAATAAACATGAATATGGCTCCGGTAGCCGACGTCTGCACGTCGGCATCCGGCTTTATGTTCAAGCGCTCGTTTGGCAAGGGTGCGGAGGATACCGCGGAGTATGTCTCCAAAGTGATCGGAGTCATGAAGAAAACGCCCGTTGCATCCTGTGTTAAGCATTTCCCCGGATACGGCAACAGCAGGAATGATACCCACCAAGGTCTCGACGTAAACAAAAAGAGCATTGACAAGCTGCAATCGTCTGATCTGGTGCCGTTTGAAGCGGCAATAAATGAAGGCGTGGACAGCATTATGCTGTCCCATACAATTGTAAATGCAATTGATCCGGATCATCCTGTCTCCCTGTCTCCGGCAGCGGTGAAGATGATTCGTGAGAATATGGGCTTCGACGGGCTGCTTATCACCGACGGACTCGAGATGGGCGCGATCATCAAATTCTGCGGCGACAGCGGCAAGTCCTGTGTAATGGCAGTTCAGGCGGGGGTTGATATTCTCTGCGCCCCGATGAATCCCGTATCGGACTACGGGGCGGTGCTTGAGGCGGTCAGAAACGGAGAAATATCACAGGAACGCATTGACGAATCGGTGCGCAGGATACTTCGTTTCAAGCAGAGATTTGAATCAGAGGCTAATTCAACCTCAGAATCCCATGATGACGAACCGTCTGAATTACCTACTACCGTTACAACGACACAGATTACAACCACGACTACTCAGCCGACTTCAAAACCGAATACTCAATAATAAAAAAGCGCGGCAATTCGTCATTTCGATGAATTGCCGCGCTTCGCTGTCAGAGAACCAATTGTTTTATTTTTGTGAAATCGCCGTCCATCACCTTGTATGTGGCAGGAATATCCGCGCCTGTCGGGTCGGTGAGAATCGGAGAAATATCCGAATGAATATACAGGGAGTCCATGCCGATGGTATTTGCGCCGAGAATGTCGGTGTTTGCGTCGTTGCCGATCATGATGGACTGTGAAATATCCAGCCCGTATCGCTCCACGACGGTGCGGAAGAATCGTTCCTCCGGCTTGCAAAGTCCCTCGTCAGACGAGAACACGATGCCGTCGAATTTGTCATAAATTCGCAGAGCAATCATTTCGTGCTTTGTGAACATCTCCTGCGCGTTGGAGAGCAGATAAACCTTTCCGCCCGCCGCGTGAATGGAATCGAGCAGGTCGGTCACGCCGTCGTACAGGCAGAGGAATTTGGTGGAAATCACGCGGAATGCCTGTCCTATGGTGCGGATGATTTCCATGGAAACATTCACGCCCTTTTCTTTGAAGAGATCCTCAAAGACGTATTCAAGCTGAATTTCGGGGTACTTCGCGCCGTTCTTCTCCCTGAGCCGCTGCGTGTGTTCCGCGCAAAGGCGCAGATAGCCCGCGCGAAATTCCTTCGGGGTGTAGTAAGCGCCGTGATAGATGTAAAGCGCAGTAATCTTCTTCCAGAGATACGGCTTGCTTTCGTCGGTGTTGATGTCAACAAGGGTGCCGTACAGGTCGAATATATAATTTTGATACATTTTGTTCCGTTGCTCCTTAAAAAAACCGGGCAGGCATTTTTTTCATAGAAATCTGTCTGTCCGGTTTTTCAATTTCTTTATTTCACTATCAGCGACACACCTGTCATTTCCTCAGGCTGGCTGATTCCCGCGACTTCCAGCATGGTCGGGGCGATATCCGCCAGACAGCCGCCCTCGCGCAGTTTGCAGTCGTACCCTACTACGCAGAACGGAACCGGATTGGTCGAATGAGCGGTGAAGGGCTCGCCCTTCTCGTCGAGCATCTGGTCTGCGTTACCGTGGTCGGCTGTGATCATGACCACGCCGCCCATCTTGTTGACAGCCGCTTCGACAAGGTTGCCGACGCAGGTATCGACCGCTTCAACAGCCGACTTCGCCGCGTCGAATATGCCCGTGTGTCCCACCATATCGCAGTTGGCGAAGTTGACAATGATAAAGTCGTACTTGCCCGAAAGCACGCACTCCACCAGTCTGTCGCGCACTTCGTAGGCGCTCATTTCGGGTTGGAGATCGTATGTCGCAACGGCGGGGGACTTGACGAGCACTCTGTCCTCGCCGTCGTACTGCTTCTCCACGCCGCCGTTGAAGAAGAAGGTCACATGCGCGTACTTCTCGGTTTCGGCAATGCGCAGCTGGGTTAAGCCGAGAGAGGAAATGTATTCGCCCAGCGTGTTCTTGAGCGACTGGGGCTTGAATGCCACATGCACATTCGGCATGGTCGCGTCGTACTGGGTCATGCAGACGTAGTAAAGCGGGAAGAGTCCGTTTCTGCGCTCGAAGCCGCTGAAATCCGGGTCAACCAGCGTTCT
>ONWI01000217.1 GCA_900321515.1 uncultured Eubacteriales bacterium
ATGTGGCAATAGTTTTGAGAGAGAATTTACAAAATCTTTGTTAATATTTTCCGAAAAATCTCTCTGTATCCTGCTGTCAAGCTGTTCGAGGCTGAGAGCGGGCTTTAAATCTATTGAGATCCTATACTTTTTTTTCGGATCACGCATGTGAGAACTGGCGCTGAGTATCACCGGTCCGGACATACCGAAGTGTGTGAAGAGCATTTCTCCGAAGTCTTTGTAGATCACCTTGCCGCTGTCAGCTTCCGATACTTTGATCGAAATATTTCTCAGCGAAAGTCCCTGCGCTTCGGCGCATTCCTTTCCCTCGGTTACCAGAGGGACAAGCGAAGGCTTGGGCTTGACAACAGTGTGACCCGCGCTTTTGGCAAAAATATAGCCGTCCCCTGTCGAACCTGTCAGCGGATATGACTTGCCGCCTGTTGCTATCACGCACTGGGAACAGGATATGTCTCCCCCATTTTTGACTCTGACTCCCTGAATCGCTCCGTTTTCGATGATTAAACTTTCCGCAGTGTCCCGTATCACATGAACTCCGTTTTTTTTGCAATAATCAATGAGCGCGTTGTTGATATCGGCAGACTTGTCCGATACCGGAAATACGCGGTTTCCTCTCTCAACCTTCAGCGGTACGCCATGAGACTCGAAAAAATCCATTACATCGCGGTTGGAAAACCTTGAAAACGCGCTGAAAAGAAACTTGGAATTCACAGGGATATTGGAAAAAAATACGTCCCTTGTGCAGTCGTTTGTGACATTGCACCGTCCCTTGCCGGTAATCAGCAGCTTTTTGCCGTTGCGCTGATTTTTTTCAATCAGCGCGACAGACGCTCCGGTTTCCGCGGCAGTTCCGGCTGCCATCATGCCTGCCGGTCCCCCGCCTATCACTATGATATCGTAAGCCGTCATATGTTTTCCTCCGGCTTCTGATAGATGTCGTACTCGTCCCAGATCTCCTCGAGACGCCGGAAAGTGTCGGAAACTTCGCTCTGATTGCGCTTGATGGCTGCGACTATAAGGGCGTTTATCACGCTCATGGGCGCCACGAGAGAATCAACTATCGACACCATATCGCTCTTGGCTATTAATGCGCATTCGGCATACTGCACCAGAGGCGACGACATGCTGTCCGTGATGGCTATTATGTTCGCGCTCTTTGTATTGGCAAATTTGAGGGCGGCGATGGCACTGTTGCAATATCTGGGAAAGCTGATTCCGATGACGCAGGCACGACTGTCCACATGCATCATCTGGGCAAGCGTATCGCTCTCATTGGACGGGTCGATTACCACAACATTTCTGAAAATCAGCTTAAGATAATATCCCAGAAATACCGCGAGAGCCTCCGCGCTCCTTGCACCTAATATGTAAATGTTCTCGGCTTTACAGATCATCTCCACCGCCTTGTCAAAGTGTTCCCTGGACGATTCACTGAGTGTGCGGCGGATCTTGTCCACATCGGATGTAAGTACATTTTCAAGAATCTCATCGTCTTTTATCCGACTGCATGCGACGTCTATCCTTTGAACGGATGTCAGGCGGTTGCGGATCATCTCCTGAATTGCCTTTTGCAGTCCGGGATATCCGTCATAGCCGAGTTCCGTAGCAAAACGCACAACGGTCGATTCGCTGACTCCGACGGTTCTGCCGAGTGTGGAGGCGGTCATGAACGCCGCCTTGTCGTACTTCTCACAAATATAATCCGCAATTGCCTTCTGCCCCTTGGAAAATCCGGAATAGCCCGAATTTATGGCATTGATAAGCGAATTACTCATTACGATCCCTCACATCACAGGTGCTTTTCTCTTTACATTTATATAAATTTTCGGAAAAAGATACCTGTGCAATATTAACGCAAAAGGCACTCGCAATTTTTCAAGGAATTTGCGAATGCCGTGTTGTTATTGATTTTTCTGTTTCAACGCTCTGTCGATGGCGCGTTTTGCATCGCGCTTGGCAGCGTCCTCCCGCTTGTCGTAGAGTTTTTTGCCTTTGCAGAGGCCTATCTGCACCTTGACCAAGGAACCTTTGAAGTAAAGCGACAGCGGAACTATTGAATAGCCTGCCTGCTTTACGCTGCTGTAAAGGTGCGCTATTTCCTTCTTGTGCAAGAGAAGTCTTCTGACCCGCAGGGGATTTACATTGAATATATTGCCATGGTCATACGGGCTGATGTGCATGCCCTTGATGAAGAGCTGACCTTCCTCAATGGAGCACCATGCCTCTTTGATATTCACCTTGCCCTGCCGGAGGGATTTGACCTCTGTGCCGGTAAGTTCGATACCCGCCTCATACGATTCCTCGACAAAATATTCGTGATACGCCTTTTTGTTCTGGGCAATGCTTCTGTTTGCTTCCTTATCCTTTGGCATTTTGATTCACCTCATAATTCGCTGCGTCCGTCAAGCGCACGCTTGAGTGTGACCTCGTCGGCATATTCAAGGTCGCCGCCGACAGGTATGCCGTAGGCAAGCCTTGTTACCTTGACTCCGAGAGGCTTTATCAGTCTGGAGAGATACATTGCCGTCGCTTCGCCCTCGACCGTCGGATTGGTCGCCATAATAACCTCATTCACTTCTCCCGCGTTAATGCGCGTGAGAAGCTCCTTGACGCAGAGCTGTTCGGGACCTATGCCGTCCATCGGCGAGATACAGCCGTGAAGCACATGATAGACCGCGTTGAATTCATGTGTGCGTTCGAGCGCGATAACGTCCTTCGGTTCGGCAACCACGCAGATAATTGATTGGTCCCTCGAATTATTGGCGCATATCGGACAAAGCTCTTCGTCCGTCAGATTGCAGCATACAGAGCACTTGCGTATTTTTTCCTTTGCTTCGATAATGGCATTGACAAACGCCTCTGACTCCTGCTTGGGTTGGTCGAGTATATAGAGGGCGAGCCTCTGGGCGCTTTTTTTGCCTATGCCGGGCAGTTTTTCAAACTGCTCTATCAGCCTTGTAAGCGGTGCTACTCTGTAAGCCAATCAGAATCCCATCCCCGGAAGCGACAAACCGCCGGTAACCGCGTTCATCTTTTCTTCCTTGTCGGAGTTGATGCTGCGGATGACCTCATTGACGGCTCCGGTGATCATGTCAGCGAGCATTTCGGGATCTTCGGGGTCGATTGCTTCGGGGCTGATGGTGAGATTGGTTATCTCCATCTTGCCCAGCATGGTGACGGTGACGGCATTGCCGCCTGTGCTGACGGTGTATTCTTTCTGGTCAAGCTCGGCAGATACTTTTTCCATTTCTTCCTGAATTTTCTGAGCCTGCTTTGCGATCTGGCTCATGTTGGTTGCCTGTCCTGAGCCGTAACCCTTGGGTAATCTTGATTTCATTATAATAGCCTCCTAATTTTCCTCCACGTCGATTCCCGCTTCCTGAGCGCGCCGGATGATCTTCTCGGCGGAAGCAAGCGGGATATCTTCGGATTTGTTTTTTTCAGATGGTTTATTTTGAACTGCTCCCGACGGGGTGTATGGTCCCAGCCGGCAGTCGATTCCGGAAATTTGTCTTACGATATTTTTTATAGATTCCTTGACCTGCGATGTTCTCAGCATGTCCCTGCCGAAGCCGCCGGTTTCAATGAGCAGATACTTGCCGTTGATAAATGCCCTTGAATCGGCAAGTACGCTGTAAGCCGCCTGATTGGTCACCTGGAGCGCTTCCATGACGCGGTTCCATTCGCCGTAGAGCTTTGCGCTGTCGCTCAATTCACGGACGTTGACCGATGCGCCGCCTTTTTCGGCGGAAGGTTTGCTCTCCGGTTCGGATGTGCTGCCGTATATAGGCACTGTCTGCGTCGAAGGTCTGCTTTGCAGCAAACCGGAACGCACCATGCGCTCCAGCGCTTCCACGCGTGAGATCAGAGAATTCAGTGCGGCGCTCTGATCCGGCGCGGTTTGCTGCCTTGCCGTCACGGAAGGCTGCGCGGCTTGTGTGACGTTGTCGGGAACGCCGCAGATTCTGATGAGCACAGTCTCCATTTCTACTCGCTTGTTGACTCCGCGCGCCATTTTTTCATACGACAACTGAAGGAGATTTAATATCCCGATAGCTCTTTCCGACGTGAACTGGGCAGCAGTCTGCTTCAGTTCGGTCAGCTCCGCCTCGGAAGCGACAATCAGACCTTCCGGATCCTTGACCGTGCAAAGTATCATGATGCTGCGGAAATAGCTTATCAACTCGTCACAGAGCCTTATCATATCCTTTGAATTGGCGTACAGTTCGCTTATGAGCTTCATAAGGGCTGCCGGGTCGCGTCTGGCTATGTCGCCGGCAATCTCGTTGATATACCCGGTTCCTGCCATTCCGACTGTCTCGCAGACGGTAAGGGCATTGACCTGCCGACTCTTCCCCATCGCCTGATCGAGAATGGAAAGCGCGTCGCGCATACCTCCGTCCGCAAGCCTTGCTATCATCAGTCCGGCTTCATCGTCGATGTCGCCGCCCTCCTGCTGCGCGATGTATCTGAGCCTGTCGCATATCGCCTGCGGTGTGACCCTGTGAAAATCAAACCGCTGACACCTTGACAGAATCGTTGCGGGCAGCTTGTGAGGTTCGGTGGTAGCAAGTATGAATATGACATATGACGGCGGTTCTTCGAGCGTTTTGAGCAGTGCGTTGAAAGCCTCCGTGGTGAGCATGTGCACTTCGTCCACAATGAAAACGCGGTACTTTGCCTGCGCCGGTGTGTACCGGATTTCCTCAAGAAGATCTCGGATATCCTCTATCTTGCGGTTGGACGCGGCGTCCATCTCGGTGACGTCCATTATGCTTTCGTCTTCGATGCCGCGGCAGATCTCGCACTCTCCGCAGGGATTCCCCTCTATTGGATTCAGACAGTTGACCGCCTTGGCGAATATCTTGGCACAGGTGGTTTTGCCTGTGCCTCTGGATCCCGTGAAGAGATAGGCATGGGCAATTCTTCCCGTGACAAGCTCATTTTTAAGCGTTTCGGTTACATGAGGCTGTCCGACTACATCCGCAAATGTCTTTGGCCGCCATTTGCGGTAAAGAACCTGATACATCAGAACCCCTCCTGTCTCCGTTTTTAAAACAATAGAATAGTCCGCGTAAACGCGGACTATAAAATAAGACAGAACCCTCATGCACATCGTCACACGGACACCAGATTGACTGCGGCGCACAAGGCAAACCGCTTAATGCTGCTCG
>ONWI01000213.1 GCA_900321515.1 uncultured Eubacteriales bacterium
AAGACTCCGACGAGGACGAGGATGACGAAGACTTCGACGAGGACGAGGATGACGAAGACTTCGACGAGGACGAGGATGACGAAGACTCCGACGAGGATGACGATTATGCGGAATATAATGATGACAATGTATCCGCATATCTGAAATGGCTGAATGATTCTGACGGAAATGGCATGTCGAACGACCAGGCAGATATCAATGAATATCTTGACGCCCCGCTGACCGAAGAGACAGTAGATCTCTTTGATATTGCCAACAGCGCCGATGATCTGCCCGAGAACGATACTCACGGCGCGGTTTACTATTGGGCAAAACGTAAAAACGCGTCCGGCTGGGTAAAATTCGCGCTCAAATGCACTGCCGCGTTGCTGCTTATCATTGTTGCTTCTGGAGTGCTCTATTTCAACGGTCTGCTTAATCTGATAGATTATAAGGCGGCCAAGGACTTCAAGCAGTATGACAACCTCAGTGAAACCGATTATCGCGACTATGACGATGTAGTATATTCCAGCCCTGTGTATTATAATGAAAGCACCACCATCGAGGGCTTCAACGACTCAATGATAGACATACCCAAAAAAGACGTTCTCAACATACTGCTCATAGGCACGGACGTAAGAGGCGGCACATACGATGAAAGAGGAAATACTGACTCAATGATTCTTGTCTCTGTTAATACCCGCGACAAGAATATCAAGCTCACATCCTTCATGAGGGATATGTATGTCGATATTCCCGATCGCGAGTGGGCAAGACTCAATGTGGCGTATGCCTACGGCGGACCTCAGCTCCTTTTTGACACTCTCAAAAAGAATTTCAATGTGGACGTGGATCTCTATGTCCGGGTTAACTTCTCGAATTTCCGCAAGATTGTAAATCATGTGGGCGGCGTTGATATCGAGCTGAGCGAGGCAGAGGCAAGATATATGAACAATACCTCCCAAAAGTACAACACCAAGCCTGTCGAACCCGGCTGGCAGCACCTTGACGGGGCACAGGCGCTTTCCTACGCGCGCTGCCGCAAGATAGACAGCGACTTCAACCGCACCAAGCGTCAGCGCACCGTCATACTCGCTCTGGTCAAGGAGATTAAGCACTGCAGCCCGGGCGAACTTAATTCGCTGCTGAATGTATTTCTTCCGATGATACAGACCAATATGAGCAAAATGCAGATACTCGGTCTGATAGCGGACGGCACTCGTTATCTCAACAACGACATTGAGACTTTGAATGTTCCTATCAAAAACAGCTGGCGTTCCGAATTAATACGCAAAAGATCGGTTATCTGCCCCAACTTCGAGCTTAATAAGACTGCCATTGTAGCCCACATCTACAGCACATACCGTCTCGACGTGGAGCAGACCAAGTACCAGAGCTTTACAATTCCAAACTGAGTTAAAGCCGCACTGTTCTGATAAAATCCATTCAGAAACAGGCGGCTTTTTTGTGCTTTATCGAAAAAATCAAAATAATTTCCGAGGTGTAAAAGATTTTACTTGACAGGCGCGGCTTGTTGCATTATAATGTTATCCGGCAAGTGTAAAGATGATTGCTTTACATATTCTCGCCGGCAGGTTGGGCGATTCTTTCGCGGGGAGGTTTTTTCATTGGCTGTCAATCCCAAATTCACAGTGCTGCTGGACGTTTATGGAAATATCCTCACGGAAAAAGAACGCGCTATGCTGGATTATTACTACAATGACGATCTTTCTCTCCGTGAGATTTCGGACAATGAGAACGCCGAGAGGCGTGAGCGGCGCAATTCGGGAGAGTATTCCGCCCGTGAAAATGACACGATTACCCGTCAGGGCGTGCGCGATACCATCAAGCGCGCAGAGGCGAAGCTGCTCTCCATGGAGGAAAAATTAGGTCTGGTGCAAAGAAACCGCGAGATGCTGCAATTGGTGGCGGATATCCGCAAAAACGCCGAGAAGGCGGCAGTCCGTGCTTATCAGTCCCGTGCGCCAAAAGAAATAATCACAGCTGCCTCCGATATAGATACACTTGCGGAGAAGCTGGAAGAACTTTTAAGATGACTTTGGAGGCCCGCTCATGCCCGTCGCTGAGCGGTGCCGAACCAGTGTTCCGATAAAGAAGCAGACGGGCTGTTCATTTACCGAATGAATGTGAGCTCATTAAGGGAGATGATTTTATGGCATTTGAGTCACTTACCGAAAAACTCAGCAACGCGTTTAAAAAGCTCAGGTCAAAGGGCAAGCTGACCGAGGGTGACGTAAAAGAAGCCATGCGCGAGGTTCGCCTTGCGCTGCTTGAAGCCGACGTCAACTTCAAGGTCGCCAAGGATTTTACAAACCGCGTCACAGAAAAAGCCGTAGGCGCGGAGATACTTGAAAGCCTTACGCCCGGACAGCAGGTTGTCAAGCTGGTCAATGACGAGCTTGTTGAATTGATGGGCGGCGCTGCCGCTCGTATAGCCGTTCCCAATCACCCGCCATGCATTATAATGCTCTGTGGTCTTCAGGGTTCAGGTAAGACTACACACGCGGGCAAGCTGGCATACATGATGCGCAAGGAAGGCAGACATCCGCTGCTTGTAGCCTGCGACGTCTACCGTCCGGCCGCTATCGAACAGTTGAAGGTAGTGGGGCAGAAGGCCGGCGTTGAGGTCTTTGAGATGGGTCAGATAAATCCTGTCAAGATCACTCAGGAGGCTCTCAAATACGCCAAAGATCACGGCAACGACACCGTTATTATAGATACCGCCGGACGTCTGCATATAGACGAGGCGCTGATGAACGAACTGAAAGAGGTCAAGGCGGCTGTCAAGCCCCATGAGATCATGCTTGTTGTGGACGCCATGACGGGTCAGGACGCTGTCAACGTGGCAAAGAGCTTCAATGAAGCTCTCGGCATAGACGGAGTTATCCTGACCAAGCTCGACGGCGACACACGGGGCGGCGCGGCTCTCTCAGTCAGAGCGGTCACCGGCAAGCCTATCAAGTTCGTCGGTACCGGCGAAAAACAGGAGGATCTGGAGCAGTTCCATCCGTCCCGCATGGCGTCCCGAATCCTCGGAATGGGCGACGTGCTCAGCCTTATCGAAAAGGCGGAGCAGAACATTGACGAAAAGAACGCCCTCGAGCTTCAGCAGAAACTCAAAACAAGCACATTCGATTTCAACGATCTGCTGGCTCAGTTCCAGCAGATGCGCAAGATGGGTCCGCTTAAAAATCTCATCGGCATGATCCCCGGCATGAGCCAGCAGATCGGCGACGTGGAGATTGACGACAGGATGATCGACCGCATTGAAGCAATAATATATTCCATGACGCCGCGTGAGCGCGAGAAGCCGGATCTTCTCAACGCCAGCCGCAAGCGCCGCATTGCCGCCGGAAGCGGCATGAAGGTTGAGGACGTCAACCGCCTCGTCAAGCAGATCGAGATGATGCAGAAGATGTTCAAGCAGGTCGGAGGCAAGGGCGGCAGAGGTCTGCGCAATATGATGAGAGGCATGGGCGGCATGAATGGCATGGGCAGGATGAAAAACAAGCGCTGATTTTTTTTGGAACTGTGCAGTATTTAATCAGTCGTTTATTGCCAAATAAAAAAGTGTACTTCGGCATTCTGACGAGCTAAATGTATTAATTATTTCTGCACAGTTACTTAATAAATCGCGTTTGATTTCATATACAATTAATCAACAAAGTATTCCTGCATGGAGGTGAATAGTATGGCAGTAAAAATCAGACTTCGCCGCATGGGTTCCAAGGGCAATCCCTTCTACCGTGTAGTCGTCGCCGATTCCAGATATCCCAGAGACGGTCGTTTCATCGAGGAGATCGGTTCATATGATCCTATGGCGGAGCCTTCCGCAGTCAAGATCGACGCGGACAAGGCAAAGGCTTGGATCGCCAACGGCGCTCAGCCCACCGATACAGTCAAATCCCTGCTCAAAAAAGAGGGCATTCTCTGATAATGATTGGCTGAATAATTGGCGTTACAACGTTACAACGCAACAACGCAACATTTTTTGATGTACGGCAATCCGCCGTTTGACGGGTTGCCGTACAGTTTTCACACATTTTGAATGCGAGGAGGTATGTCTCAATGAAAGAATTGCTCGCAATTATCGCACGCGGTCTTGTGCAGAATCCTGACGGCGTAAGAGTTGAGGAAAGCGAACCTGCACAGGACGGCACCGTTACATTCACTCTCTTTGTGGATGAGGAAGACAAGGGCCGTGTTATAGGCAAGCAGGGCAGAATAGCCAAATCCATCCGCACGGTCATGCGCGCTGCGGCTACCCGTGAAAACAAAAAGGTCGTCGTCGAAATCGACTGATTTTTCAATTATGCGCAGTAATGCGGTTGAAGTCATTCATCAGCATTGCTGCGCCTTTTTGTTTCGTTGACCAGTAATTCTGAGAAGGGAGCGTAATCACATTATGAAGCAATATCTGGAAACAGGCAAAATTACCGGCACTCACGGACTCAGAGGCGAGGTGCGCGTGCAGCCGTGGGCGGATTCTCCTGAGTTTCTCGCGGAATTTGACGAGCTGTATCTGGATAAGGGCGCGAAAAAAATCGAGATATCGTCCTCGCGGGTGCACAAGAACATGCTTATCATGAAAATCAAAGGCGTCGATACCATCGAGCAGGCGGACAGCCTTCGCAACAAGGTGCTTTATATGAACCGCGACGATGTGGAGCTTGATGAGGGAACATATTTTATTCAGGACCTCATAGGCCTCGATGTGATTGACTGCGATACCGGTGAGAGAGTCGGCAGGCTTGACGACGTAAGCGAAACCGGCGCAAACGACGTATATCACATAAAGACAGATGACGGCAGGGTCTTTCTGATACCTGTGATACCGGATGTGGTTAAAGATATTTCTCCGGAGGACGGGTATATAAAAATATTCAGGATGAAGGGTCTGTTTGATTGATGAGAATAGACATTATGACGCTCTTCCCTGAGATGTGCGAACGCGTGCTTGACGAGAGTATTATTGGCAGGGCGCGCAGACAGGGGATAATTTCGGTTGAGTGTCACAATATCCGCGATTATACGTCTGACAGGCACCGCCATGTGGACGATATGCCATACGGAGGCGGTCAGGGAATGCTGATGAAGCCCGAACCTGTCGAGGCGTGCTTTGAAGCGGTCTCCGCACAGTGCGGTGCTCGCCCTTTCCTTATTTATATGTCCCCGAAGGGCAGGGTCTTTAATCAAAGCATCGCGCGCGAATTGCTCGGTATGGAAAATATCTGCATTCTATGCGGACATTACGAGGGAATCGACCAGCGTATCATCGACAGCATGGTTGATATGGAACTTTCGGTGGGTGATTATGTGCTTACCGGCGGCGAAATGCCCGCGCTTATCGTGACTGACGCTGTTTGCCGCATGGTTCCGGGCGTACTCGCCGAGGACGTCTGCTTTGAGGAAGAGAGCCATTATTCAGGCTTGCTCGAACATCCGCAGTATACACGTCCGCCCGTGTGGAACGGGATATCTGTTCCGGAGGAACTGCTTTCCGGACATCACGCGAGAATCACTCAATGGAAGAGACTCAAAGCGCTGGAACAGACGGCAAAATTCCGCCCCGATCTGCTTGAAGGCGTTGAGCTTTCGCCGGAGGAAAAAGATTATCTGATGGAAAAACAACTGATTTGATGGTTGGGTGATAAAATAGTTTGGTCGGATAGTGCAAGTTAGCCTGATTATTTCTCATGTTTTTCGATATTTGTATGTCTTATGGAATTTTACACAGCAGTTATAAAATATCAATAAAAATTTGTTAAATCTGACACAAAAAACTATTTTCTGAATCAGAAAATAATGTCGGTCACTAATATAAAAATTGATCAGAAAAGTGTTTTAAGTGATAAAAAAAGAGCTTAAAACTTGTACAATATGCACTGATAAATCCCCCAAAATAGTCGCAAGTTACTCAATTTTTTTTGACAACTGGTTATTATGTACAACTTGATGATGTACTAAAGCGGACTTTATTGTTTATCGAGCTGAAATTATCTGAAAGTTGTTGACGAATGGAAAAATTGTGGTATAATATTAGTGTTGAAGCTGATAAAGCTGCACCTGTTCGTTCCACATTCGAAGCATGGTGTTTGTGTTTTGATGGCTCAATTATTTAATTTTACATTTTTCATTCTTTCCGCGAGGAGGTTTTCACGATGTATGTTGATGAAGTAACAGTACAGAACCAGGTCGGTCTGCATGCTCGTCCCGCTACATTCTTTATTCAGAAGGCAAATGAGTTCAAGAGCACCATCTGGGTTGAAAGGGAAGAGAGAAGAGTTAACGCTAAGTCTCTCCTTGGTGTTCTTTCCCTTGGCATTGTCGGCGGCATGAATATTAAAATCATTGCTGACGGTCCCGACGAGAACAACGCAGTTGACGGTCTTGTCAAGTTGGTTGAATCCGGTTTTGCCGAGTAATTACATTTAATTTTTTGGAAAGCGAATTGCTTCGGTAATGCGGTATCTTTACGGCACAGGGCAGGGAAACGGCAGCTCGTGTATGTTCGGGCAGGCTGAAGGAACGCTTTGCCGCAGAGATTTCCGCTCTGGAAGTTTTGAGATGTTTGAAGTAAATTGAATATCCTGTTATTCGTTACGGAATTTACGATAATAAATATGCTGATGAGCGAGCGAATTCGTCGGTGGATTTATATTGTGAATTCCTTTTCTTTTTGCCGTTTTTACTCTATCACTTGAATATCGCGGCTTTTTGTTATAAAATAGTATTATATAATAAAGGGGTGGATGCTATTGGCATTGCTAAAAAAGAACGACGTAATACAGGTCGGAATTGAAGGCATGACCTCCGAGGGAAGCGGTGTGGCGCATTACAATGGAATGGCTGTTTTTGTGCCGAATTCAGCCCCCGGCGACGTCGCCGAGCTTACTGTGATCAAAGTGACCCGAAGCTACGCAATCGGCAAGATCAGGCGGCTGATAGAGCCGGGGAAGGGAAGATGCGAGCCTGACTGTCCGTCTTATCCGAAATGCGGCGGATGTACATTCCGCCATCTGGAATACGCGGAGGAATGCCGCATTAAGCTTCAGCGTGTAAACGACGCGATGAAGCGCATAGGCGGAGTCGAGACTGAAGCCGAGGAATTCATACCTGCCGATGAACCGGACAGGTATCGCAATAAAGCGCAGATTCCGTTTGGCAGCGACAGCGGCAGGGCGGTTTTCGGATTCTACGCCGAACGAAGCCACAGGATAATCCCATTTTCGGATTGCAGACTACAGCCGGAAATATTCGGAGCGATAGCTCAGGCAACCGCCAATTTCCTCAATGACACTCCGAACGACATATACGATGAATCCAGCGGCAAAGGCAGGTTCCGTCATCTTTACATACGCAGGGCTTTTGCTTCGGGCGAAATAATGGTATGCGCAGTTGTCAACGCAAACGGACTTGTGAGGGAGGACGAATTTGTTCGCCGCATTCGTGCCGTTTCTCCTGAAATCAAAAGCATTGTGATCAATGTCAACCGTGAAAAAACGAATGTAATTCTCGGCGATAAATGCCGTACTGCGTGGGGCAGCGACACGATTGGAGACACTCTCTGCGGAGTAAGATTTGAAATTTCGCCGCTGTCCTTCTATCAGGTCAACCGTTCGCAGGCGGAGCGGCTTTATCGGAGAGCCGCCGAATATGCGGGTCTCGACGGCAGTCAGGTGCTTTTTGACCTTTACTGCGGCACAGGCACCATCGGACTTACAATGGCAACCAAGGTCAAGTATCTGTGCGGTATAGAGATTATTCCTGACGCGGTGAAGAATGCTGTAAAAAACGCGGAGATAAACGGCATAACCGACGCCCGTTTTATCTGCGGTGACGCATGCGAAGAGGCCAAGAAGCTGCGCGATGAAGGGATAGTTCCCGATGTTGTGCTTGTTGACCCGCCAAGGAAGGGCTGCTCTGAGCCAACGCTGTCATTTCTCAATAACACTTTGCCGGCGCGCATTGTCTATATTTCCTGCGATCCGGCTACGCTTGCCCGTGACGTTTCGAGACTGCGGTCTTCAGGCTGGCAGGTGGAGCGTTTCACGGCAGTGGATATGTTCCCGCGCACTGCAAACGTCGAGACGGTTGCATTACTTTCCCACAAAAAACCGGACAGTCATATCCACCTGACAGTGGAGTTCGGAGAGGGAGAAGGCAAGATTCCGCTGGATGAA
>ONWI01000014.1 GCA_900321515.1 uncultured Eubacteriales bacterium
GGTTTTTTCGATTTCGGTATTCGCCCGACCGCAATTTTTTCCGGGTGCGTCTCGCTCGCTCGGCTCCGCCGAGCTTGTGGGGCGCTGTCCCCGGACCCCTGGCAGGGAGCCTTGCCCCCTGCACCCCATTATTGGCGCTGCGCGCTTTCCTTTTTCGTTTTTTCAATCGCCTATGATTTTACCCGCGCACTATTTCCAGACACTCTTCCTCGCTCAGCAGGTCTGACGGAATTATCGTCTTGCTTTCTTCATCGGAGAGATTTTCCGAATGAATAATCCTGCGCCGGAAGTTGGCGAGGGTCTTTTCATAGACAGTGCGGGCGGTCCTGCCGTTGGAGTAGTATTCCATATGGGTCATTTTTTCAAATATCGGCAGGTAAATCTCCTTCACGCCGACCGCAACGGAAAAGCCCCCCTTACGGCAGAAAAGAACAAATATGTCGTACATTTCATCCGCGGAGAAATCGTTGAAATGCACTTCTTCAACGCGTGAGCGCATTCCGCTGTTTGACTTGTAAAGCCCCTGCATATCTTTTTCATAACCCGCAAATATCAGACAGCATTTTCGCCTGTGCTCTGGCTCGTCCATGAATGCTATAATCTGCTCGAGCGCTTCCTTTTTGTACCCGATCTCCGCACCGGAACCTCCGGCGTAGGAAAGACTGTATGCCTCGTCGATAAACAGCACGCCGTTGATGGATTTCTTGAGAAGCGCATAGGTCTTCTTGTCCGTCTCGCCGACATACTGACCTATAAGGTCCTTCGCTGTACAGGACATAAAATTATTGCTCTTTACAACACCCAGTTCATATAGACACTCCGCAAAAAGTCTGGCGCTGGTGGATTTGCCTGTGCCCGGATTGCCAACAAAGAAATAATAGCCGGGATTGATATTGTATGTCGAACCGGCGCTCTTTCTGGCGTACAGAACTTCCTCCTGCTTGCGGATAATAACTTCCTTCAGGTCAGAAAGACCTATCTGCTCATTGAGGTCTTTCATTATGTCCTCAAATGATCTGGGATTGATCTGATCCTTAATTTTTTCCATTTCTTCGGGAGGAATGTCGTCCGCGGTGTAGGTGTATTTGTCAGCGCCTTCAATTGAAGCCGTGCGCCTGAGAAGACGCTTCTTCATGTCAGTCACAAGTTTTTTCACTTCGCCGGCATTTCCGAAATTCTCGGTGCGTGTGTTGTACTTATGCTCCATAATAAGCCCGATGAATCTGTGAGCCTCGTCGGTTATGCTTCTGCCCTGGGATTCAATGGTCCTGTCGAATATCCGGACGAGCTGCGCGGGATTGTAATCGGGAAAACTGACTATCCTGACCCGGCGTGAAAGTCCGGCGTTCATCTTAAGAAAATCATCGACGCGATTTGAATACATGCCGAATATCATTTTGAAATCGTCGGCGTTCTCCGTCATGCGGGTCATCATTGCGCCCACTATCTCGGCGGAATAAGCCGAATCGGTTATCTGATATGCCTCGTCGATATATAGCAGTGAATTGCGGTCGATTGCCTCCTGTATTTTTTCTGCCGTCCTGCTTTTGGAATCGCCGACATGACTGCCAATAAGCTCGGACGCGTCAACAAATATGGTTTCAGTGCCGCCGAGCACTCCCATCATATGATAGAACTGTCCGATCAGCTTGCCTACCGTGGTCTTGCCCGTTCCGGGGTTTCCGGCGAAGATATAGTGATCCGGATAAGAATCCGGCTTGATTCCGCGTCGTTTGCAGTCCTGCGCGTCGAGTATTTCAAGGCGCACGTTTTCAAACAGTTCCTTTACAAATTCAAGCCCGACATATCTGTCAAGCTCACTGTATATTTCGTCTATGGAAGAAACTCCGTGTCTGTCAAAATACTTGCCGTAACTGCCGAAGTCTCCGGTGATAATGCGGCGTTTTTCGTCATCGCGGAGTGAAGCCTGCATTTTCACGTCCCGGGCTATCGCGACAACATCCCTCGCATTGCCAAAGTTGGCGCGGTCACGCTGATCGTACAGATTCTTGAAGAAAAGATCGAGATCCAGAGGAACTTCTCCGCTCTCTTCTTCTTCGTCACCCGCAAAGCTGTAGCCGTCCCTGCGGCAGTTTGAGATAAATATTTCCTTCAGCAGATCCGGCGGATAGTCCTCGATAGTGAGTATATTCGACTTGCCGAAACGGCTGCTCAGACCGGGATTCATCTTAAGCAGCCGGTCCATAGGTTCGGGATACCCCGCCATTATCATGCAGAAGCGGTACTGCCTTGTATTGGTCATGGCCGCAACCAGCTCGTCTATTGCTTCTTTGGAATAATTATTATCCTCGCTCCTGTCAATCAATGAGTAAGCGTCGTCGAGAAACAGCACGCTCTCCTGAGCTTCCATTATCTTTTCACGCGTGCGTCCGGGAGTTCCGCCGACATATCTGTCAACGAGGTCGTCCTTGGTCGCTTCAATTGTAAGTCCCTTTTTGAGAATGCCGTTCTCATAAAATATCTGTCCGATTAGCCGCGCCACGGTGGTCTTGCCCACTCCGGGATTTCCCCTTATCACAAAATTCGGTATGGGATAATCAAAGCCGGAATTGTCGTCGGGAGTGTCAATGCGCTCATTGGAGCAGGTTTTATTTTTCGCGGACGTAACCGTCCCTTGCGTTTTAAGGGCACGGGCTTTTTTCTTTTTGTAATCCTCAACGATTTCGCTTACCCGCTTTGCAACTGCTTCCCAGCCCCTTGTGTTCATCAGCTGCTCCATCGGATCGGAGCTGTCCTTTGCCCGGAACCGGCTGAATATGCTCTTCACGGCGTCCTCGGTAAATTCCACCACTCTGCCGGGCTGCCGCTTCATGTAGAGCACGATGTTTTCATATACCGAACTGAGATAGCCCGCTCTGTTTTCCTCGCGGTCGGCTTCCCTGCTCAGGAACATGAGTGATGATACAATGGGGCGTATTTCACTGCGCTTATAATTCAGCCGTTTTCCGCCGTCGCCGACAATCCGCAGATATTCCAGCATATAGCGGAATTCATCCTGGTTTGGGAGCCCTATGCCGACGGTGCAGCTGCGGTTGATTGTCCTGTTGGAATTAAAAAACCTGCTGCGGAACACATTGCCGCTCGCCAGATTGTCGAGAAGCTGCGAGAGCGAATCCGAATTCATTTGCGGCGCGAGAAATATGCATATATTCTCGTTGCCGGAGAGTCCGTACTCGTCCCACAGATGCGACAACAGCTCGGAATACTGCTGCATCGGCGCGGCTCCGTCGGTCACAAAGTCCTGAAAGAAGGTAAAGACGACCGCCGTCTTTACGCTGCTGTCAGCCATCATTTTTTTCGCGTCGTCGAGAAACTCGGCCGGGGTTATCTTAGGCTGTTTGTAGATGAGCTTGGGGTTGTCGCCGCCCGCATTTTCGTTTGGCTGAAGCGTAGGCGTATCCTGCGTATTCCCGGGAGAGCTGCTTTCAGACGGTTCCGTCGGCGCTTCGCTGCGGTGTACTGCCGCGGCGGCGGAAGGATTGAGTATCCTGCGCTTCCTGCGTCCTGCCGGAGAAGGCGCGGACTGTGAACTGTCCCGCCCCGGCTGCTGCATCTGCCTGTTCTTATTGATTGCCAGAACCGCGCTCTCGTCATCCAGCACGAATTTTCCAACGTTCCTGGCTCCCGAATAATAGACTATCTGACGGTATCCGAGACTGCGGAGATACTGATTGAGGAACGGGCGGAAGTTGCTCTTTTGCAGGTCGGGCGTAATAAACATATCGTCAAGATTGCCGTATATCAGAAATATCTTGTTAAGCTCGGGACGTTCCAATACGGAACTCATTATATCACCCCATTCAGCGGCATGATTGCTGTAATCATTTTTTGAGTTTTTTCCTTGTCTCTGTATCAGCCGAGAGTTTGCCGCGGGTTTCGCCCTTGCATTTCAGACTGCACTGAGCGTAAGGGGCGGAACCTTTAACCACATTTTCCACACACTCGCGGTAGTATGCCTTGCGTTCCTCGTTAGCCTCGTCGCCCTTGGTCTGCTTCAGATCGACATGAGTCTGGACGTCGCCGTTTTCCAGAAGCTCGGGCGCCAGAGTAATGATAAGCTCCTCCCCGGTAGCTTCGTTTTCGAGTCCGATGTGAAGCGCCTTGTCGTGCGCGTTGTCATCGTAGGCATATCCGCTGAAAGTGAAATTGTGCTCCTCAAAGAAGTCTATGATGTCCTCGCTGATATTCTGGCGTGAAAATGCGTTGTTCATGTTGGCAACCGCCTTGTTCATGCATACGGAAATCGCCGGATAAAGCTCGTTATTCAGAAAATCCACCGACGACCTGAGCTGCTCGGCAGTGAGGTTTTCCGCATCCTCCCTGCGAAGCGCTTCGTACATCTCGTTGGCGCGGTGACGCAGATAATCGTAGCGGGTCTGTCCCTTTGAGTTTTTATCGGTGTAGTCAGCAATACGCATTCCTACTATTTCGTTTTCCAGAGTCTTGCCGGAACATTTCTCGGCGTGCGCCTTTGCCGCCTCGGTGACTGTCTCCTGAGATTCTATGAATGTCTTGACCTCTTCCGAAAGAACCAGCGCCAGCTTGTAATAATTGTCCCATTCTTTCTGAGCCGAGTCAGCTTCGTATATCTCTTCCAGTGTTGCCGTGGCGACATCCTTCGCCCCGGCTATCGCACTCTCATAGCTGCCGCTGTTGTAAAGGTCTATGACCTGATTCAACTGGCTGCGGAGAGCGGCAATCTGACGCGACGAGAATTTCCTGCCGTTGTAATCTTCCTCCAATGCCGTCAGAAGAGTTGTCGCTTCGCTGAAATAGCCTTCGGCAATCTCCGAGGCACGCTTGTTCTTTTCCGCGATATCGGCTTTGAGCTGCCCGATCTCGCCCATCCGCGCCGCGTACTGCTCGTTGATCTGACGGGTGACCTGGCTCATGCTCTCGGATATCCTGCTTCTGTAATTCTGATTGAATCGCTCCTGCGTGTCGGTTATTGAATTAATCACCTGAGCGTGGGACTGCTTCATCTGTCTGACATAATCGCCGAACGCGCCGGCGTCCTGCTGCTGTGCCGCCCGGCTCATCGCCGCGCGCTGCTGTTCAAGCTCACGCATCATCTGATTTGACGCCTGCACATTCAGGGCATTCTGCTCATTCATGCTGCGCTGCATTTCGCCCCGGAAATTGCCTATGCTTATCGCAGCGTCACTCTGTCGGATTTCCTTGCGTTCCTCTCTCTTTTTCTGCTCGTAATTGACCGCAGCCTTTCCCGCCTTGACCCCCGCAACGGCTATTCCCGCAACGGCAAGTCCTCCCAGCACAAACGGCATTGCTCCGAGCGCCAGCAGCGGCAACAGTATTAATCCTCCGGATTCTCCGCTCATCTTATTATCTCCTTTTTTGGTTTATTATAGCCGATTGCAAAATTTGAAAAAAGCGATAATACGGGGGTTGGATGTTTTGAAGGGGGAGCTTTTTTCTCCGGTCGCGGGAAGGACGGATTCGGATTTTTCCTATTTCGGTATTCGCCCGACCCCGTTTTAATCTTAGTGCGTTTCGCTCGGTCGGCTTCGCCTCCCTCGTGGTGGCTCTGCCCCCACCGCCCCCGCAAGGGCGCTGCCCTTGACCCGCCAGGGAGCCTTGCCCCCTGGACCCCATTATTGGCGCTGCGCGCTTTCCTTTTTCTTTTTACTTTTACAATCGCCTCAGTTTTGTTTTCTCCAGGTCAGCCGCCGTTTCTTTATAGATTCTGCTGGAGCTAACCTTAAGCTCGTTGATATCGGGTGTATAACTGACCGTTTCCTCCGCATCCTCTCCAAGACTTACCGCTTCACAGATGTGTCTGTAAATGTCTCTGGAATACTGCGGCTGTTCCGCTCCTCCGTAGTCTATGTGAAGGATAATTCGGTTGCTTACTTTCTGCTTTGTCTCTATGGGAAGTATATAGACATAGATCGTACTGCCCGATGAATTATTGAACACCAGCCTGAGCCACTCGCGGGTATCCTCCTTCACCGAATCGTCGCCGAACTGTATCCGGACGTAGTCCCGGTAGTCTTTGGATGCAATCGTTTCCTCCCCCGCTTCTCTGAATCCGGAAAGCTCCGCTATCCATATCAGATTGATTTCGTCCTTTAGGAAGTCGATTATCTGCTCTCCCCACTCTGCACGATGGCACGAAGCGGTATATCTTTCCTTGTAAATTGAGCCGAGCCTGGTAAGCCTTTCATTTAGACTGTCTACATCCTGAACGCATTTTTTCAGCTCTTCGGTTGACGCTCCGTCGGTTTTTCTGAGATAAGCCTCTTTTCCGTCCTTTTCGACTGCCGAAATTACATCGCTTATAGTATTGCAGGCTTGTACGATCTCGGCATATTCCCCGCGCGACCAGTAATTGATTTCAATGAGTCTTCTCTTGCGGGAGTCCGCATCGTCGCAGGTCTGACCGATGTACTGCTTCCAGTCGTCAAGCTCCTGTTTTACCCTCTGCTTCAGATAATTCAATTTAAGCAGGAGCAGATCGTATTGCCGATCCCATTCGTCCGCCTTGTCGTCTATATTGAACCCCAGGCGTTCCAGCCCCGTTTTTGCGGAAACCGCAACGGCGGATGCCGCCTCAAAAAGCCCTGCCTTGTAAAGCTGCTGTCCGTCTTTCAGTGAATTGTAAAATATCGCAAGACGCTTCGGCATGAATTTCTCGTGCGGCTTGACTTCAACGCCGCGGAACGCTGCGACGGCCTTCCGCAAATATTCCTGCGCTTGTGCGCTGCTGCCTTCCTCGCGGCGGTTGATATCACCGCGAAGCTCCTGCACCGCTCTTTCAAGTTCCGTGTTTTTCTGCGCAAGCGCTTCCTCATTACGTCTGACCTCATTCAGCAGCCGGCTGTAATCGGCGTCAATCTCGGCGAGCTTCCTGCCCGCCTCATCGCTGAGAGAATACTGATATTCCCTCAGAAGCCTTTCATATTCCGCCCGCGCCGCGGAATCATGTTCCTTTATCGCCCGCTGCATATCCGACCGGTATTTTTCCAGATTGCGGCGGTTTTCATCTATCATGCTCTGTCTGACGCGCTCGGCTTGTTCATTCTGCGATCTGAGCTGATTTTGCAGGTCTCTGATCTCGCGCTCCAGACGCTTTAATTCGTCCATAACGTCAACTCTTTACTGTCGTTTGTTGGATTTGACTTCGTTCTCGATTTCCATTGTCTTCTTCTGCCTGCCGAGAATAACGACGCTTATCTGCTTCTCCGCCTGTTCGAGCTTATCGGATATCTCCTTCAATAATTCCTCTATCGGCTGAATGTCGTTGTCCCTGTAATAATCTATCACCGACTGATCCGCGCCGTACCGCAGCCGGTATTCCTCAAGCTCACTCGCAAATTCGCCATAGTCTTTTTCGTATTCCGATTCGAGCTTACTGAGCATATCCTTTGCCGACTGCCTGCGTTGCCTCAGATTATTCAGTTTTTCCTCGGCTTTTTTTATCTCAGCCTGTATTTTTTCCATTTCGGGATCGACTTCCGGTTCCGCCGTTCTGTCAGGCTCGGAGGGCTGCGTGAAAGCATCAGCGGGAGACGTCGGCACATCAGGATCAAGCGGCAAACCGGCATGTTCTGCTGCGTTGGTCTCCGGAACAGACGAAGCGACCGGCAGTTCATCCTCCTGCGGACCGCCGTATGTCAGCCGAAGAAGATATTTTACATTGCCCTGCGGTATGAATTCAATTGATGTAAGCATTTCGCTTATGTCATATTGTCTTTCAACCGTTTTTGTCGCGCTCCTGAAAATGCAAAGCTTCTTCTCGGCATCAGATTGCTGTCCGCTGAATCCGAATGTAACCCTGAGAGCTCCGCTCACAGTGATCGGACGAATAGTCAGCACTTCTCCGGAAGGGTCTTCGGAAATATTGAATTTGCCGAACACCTGAACCCGACTGCCTTCGCGGCGTATCCGGGATATATAATCCTGAGCTTCCCCGCCGTCCTGTGCAAGCGAAATGCTGATGTTTCCGCTTTTCAGTTCCTTTAAAATATTGAGCTTTACCGAATCCCTGCCGAATAGTTCTGTATCAGAAGTCATAGTCCCCGCCTCCGTTTTTTGATTGGATTTCCTGCCAGATATTAAGCACATCAGCGGACGGCACGCCGATCAGCCTCACGGAATCCGCGTAAAATTTTATCTCGGCGCGCCGTTTGGACGCGGAATAGTATGCCCTGCCCGCGTCAGCATAGCGATCGGTGAGATAATGCAGCCGCTGATTTGACGAACCTATATAAGCGCGTCCGTCATCCAGTTCCTTCACATATCTGCCGTCGATAAGAATGTCCGTCACAGCCAGAAGTCCCGCGCAGTCGCTTTTTGCATGAAGCTCCTCAAGGGTAAATCCGGAATAGATTATCACACCTATATCCCGCATTTCACGCACTTCTCTGACAAGCTCCGCCAGCGCCTCTGCCTGTAAAAACGGCTCGCCTCCGCTGATCGTCAGTCCGTCGCAGCCCGAATTGATTATATCATTGGCAATATCGCTCACATCTGTCTCCTGAAACGCGCCAAACCGCGTATTCCGGGCAAGGCAGCCCTCGCAGTCGAAGCAGCATCCGTGAACCCATATTACAAAGCGATCGCCGGGTCCCAGCAAATCGGTGTGAGACTCGGTGTGCGATATTTTTAATAGCTTTTTATTTTTCATAATTATCTTTTATTGCAACGTAACAGTATACCATTAATGTTTATCAGTGACAAATAGTTCTTGATTATCTTTAAAACACATTTTTCTTATAATATGTAAAGGATAACGAAAAATATCAAGGTAACATAACACGATGCTCATTAAGATTGGAATTATCATAAAACAGACCTTTTCAGCAAACGATCCCATAAATAAATTATTAATGTGAAAAAATCTATGCATCAATACATAAATCCCCCAGTGCCAAAAATACACATTTTCAGTATGCGCTCCTAATGCAGTAATGAATGGAATTCTTTTTTGCGGAATCAAAACAATTACACTCGCTCCGGTTATAAAGGTAATAAAATAGCACAATAACCGAGCCAATGGTCCATATTTAATTACATCGTCAGAAAATGGATTTCTTCCGGTAAACAAATGTCTGAAGATATAAACTGTGTCTAATTTGAAAAAACTTAGGTAAAACCATGAAACAATAATTAACACAGCACAGGGCAATAGTATTCTATAAAATCGCTTGATCGTCTGGTTAACTTTCTCCTGTGTAATTATATTTCCCAAGAGATAGAACGGAAAAAACACAATTATCCTTGAAAGATAGAGAAAATCCCCTATTGATTCGTCATATCCCACAAAGCATGCCAAAATTACAGTTGCCACAAACAAATATCTTTTATTTACATCTCGAAGCAAGTACATCAAAATCTGATAAATTGCAAGGACAAAGAAAAACCAAGGAAGTTCGGAATCTCCCAACAGAAAAAAACTCGTTGTTGAACTGGTAATTCGCCAAATAATTGATAGAAATATCTTGATTGCAAATCCACCGCTGATATAATACAATGTTTTTTCGACATATTTTGTTCTTTTATAGAAAAGGCCGGAAATGAATAACAACACAGGCATATGGTAAGCATATATGAAAATAAAAATGCTTTTACACACATCTGAATATTGTATTACTGAATCTGTAAAATGGCCTATAACCATGAGCGTGATCATAGTAAATTTGATGTTATCCCAATGAGCGACTCTATATTTTTCTCTGGTTATACCATCTTCCATATTCTTCTGTGCCTCCAACTCTGAATACGATTTTCACTCGAGTGATATTTACGGCTGATTCTACATGTACTCTAAAGGGAAACAGGTCATAGGCAAATCCTACAGCCTGTTTCCCCCACAAGCAAATATATTGATGTTACAGAATATCAGACATTGACGCCATAGACGCGGCAGAGCTGCTCAAGACCGCCCTGATATCCCGAAGCGACGGCATTGAATTTCCACTGACCGTTTTTGCGGTAGATTTCGCACACAACAAGCGCAGTCTCAATGGAAAATTCCTCTTCGAGATCAAACTGAATAACAGTCTCTCCCTGGGTGTCAGTTTCGTTTTGCACCTTTGCCACGCGGACATATGCATTGGAAACCTGACCGAAGTTCTGACGGCGCGCTGCTGCCTCGTGAATGGTAACAGTAATTGCTATCTTGCTGACATAATCGGGTATCTTTGTAAAGTCGATGAATATCTGCTCGTCATCGCCGTCTTGGCTGTTGCCGCCTGTGCGGTCATCCCCGGATGACCATATTGTGTGATCGCGCCAGTCGGGATTGTTGTAGAAAATAAAGTCGTCGTCGCTCTGAACCTTTCCGTTTGCCCCGCAGACGAATGCCGACGCGTCAAGGTCAAAATCGTAGCCTCCGTCGTATTTATTCGGGTCCCATCCCAAGCCTATAAGAGCCATTTTCATAGAATTGTCCAGTGTCGCTCTCTGACCCTTCTGAAGATTTACAGCCATAATCAATTACCTCCGTTAATCCTTGTTGATTGAAATGATATGATGAAACTTATTTCTTCCAGACCGAGCGCGGAAGTCCGTATCTCTCGGCAAGCTGGGCTACAGACCATACCTGCAGCGGCTGACCGACAGCGTTGAATTTCCATTCGCCCTTGTAGCGGTACAGCTCTCCGAATACCAGAGCGGTCATTCCGGAATAATTCTCAGAGAGATTGTAGATGCATAGTTCCTTGTTATTGTCCGCGTTGACCAGCCGGATAAATGCATTATTAATCATCCCGAAATGCTGATTGCGGTCGGTAGCCTTATATATGCTGACAAGAATGACAATGCGCTCGTACTTCTGAGGAAGATTCGCAAGATCCACCATGATCTGCTCGTCGTCGCCTTCGCCCTCACCGGTGAGATTGTCACCCTGGTGCAGAACGCAGCCGCTCATGTGACGAAGATTATTGAAGAATACTACGTCTGCGCTGCTTTCGAGTTTGCCGTCGCTGTTGAGAAGAAACGCAATCGCGTCGCAGTCGATATTCTGCGTCCTGC
The DNA here is from genome assembly GCA_900321515.1 of uncultured Eubacteriales bacterium. Lineage (GTDB taxonomy): Bacteria > Bacillota > Clostridia > Oscillospirales > Acutalibacteraceae > RUG762. The sequence goes on from ONWI01000014.1 coordinate 11,017, forward strand.
CTCCGAAGAATCCTCCCGTCTGCCCCGCCGCGTCCCAGCCTAAACCTGCCATGACCCTGCGAAGTCCGGAATTGCCCTTGGTCAGATCGACCTTCTGACCCTTTTGAAGATTAACACTCATTTTCTGAAATCCCCCTAAAAGATACTATTTTTTAAATGCCAGAACGATAAGCTTTCTTATCGTGTCTATCGGAATAATCAACACCGCAAGTATTACGCATACAAGCCATGATTTCGGGGAAAGACTGTGAACGCTCAGCACGTCGCCGCCGAATGTGACGAACACATACTGCATGGCGAATATGCCGAACATGACAAGCAGGAAGTTGACATTCCTGAATATTCCCTTGAATATATTTATATGCTCTGTGCGGGCATTGAATCCGTTGAAGGTGATAGCCATCATAAACGTCGCGAATATTGCGGATTTGAGATAAACCATCTTATCCTCTCCCGCGAGTCCCTGAATGTCAAAGAAGTTCTGCACCTGCGGGACAGTGAGTATCGCAAGGCAAACTCCGGTTATATACAGCGCCGCAATGACTATCTCAACGAACATGCTCTTGTTGACTATGCTCTCGGAACGCGGCACCGGCTTGTCCTTCATGTATTCCTTAAGCGCCGGCTCGCTGCCGAAGGCTATTGCGGCGAGAGTGTCCATTGCGAGGTTCACCAGAAGAAGCTGTACAACCGTCAGTATGACCTTTTCCTCACTGATCATCGGACCGACAAAGCATGTGAGCACGGCGGCTACATTGACCGTCAGCTGGAATACCAGGAATTTGCGTATGCTCTTGAACATCGTCCTGCCGTAGAGTATGGCTTTCTCGATGGAGAGGAAGTTGTCGTCCAGAATGGTGATATCGCCCGCTTCTTTTGCAACTTCCGTGCCGCTGCCCATTGCAAAGCCGACGTCGGCCTTCTTGAGGGCGGGCGAATCGTTTACGCCGTCGCCTGTCATGCCGACGACCATGTTAAGCTCCTGCGCACAGCGCACCAGACGGCTCTTGTCGGTGGGAAGCGCGCGGGAAACGACGCGCAGGTCGGGAAGTATCTTTTTCAGTTCTTCATCGGTCAGTTCAGCCATTTCGCCGGAGGTAATCGCAACGTCCTCGTCGCGTGTGATCAGACCCGCGTCTCTGGCTATCGAAACGGCGGTCTCCTTGCGGTCGCCGGTAACCATGACAACCTGAATGCCCGCGTTCTGCACTTCCTTGATGGCGTCAACCGCTTCCTTGCGGACGTTGTCGCGTATGCACATCACACAGAGCAGAGTCAGATTCGCGTCGTCCTGCTCACCGTCTGCTTTGGCCACGCCGAGAAGTCTCATTGATCTGCCCGCCTGCGTGTCGATGTAGGCGGTGATAGCGGACTTGTCCGCAAACTCGCAGACCTTGCCGTTTTCATCAATATAAGAAGTGCATTTCTCAATCACCTTTTCGGGAGCGCCCTTGACAAATGTCACGAGCCTGCCGCCCTGTTCCATTGTGACGCTGGAGCTCTTCTTGGTGGAATTGAAAGCGTTGAATGTCTTCACGCCGGATTTGTCTATATCCTTTGCCGCGTCGGATTCCACAAGGAACGTCATAAGCGCGCGGTCAGTGCTGTTGCCGCCTATTATCTCGCCATTGCTCGCCGAGGCGCTGTTGTTTACGCCTATGCCGGTAATGACGTCTGCGGAGAATTCCTTCGGCATTTTGGCAAGCGCGTCAAATGTCTTGGCGTTGCCGATTGCCATCTCAACCACGGAAAGCCTGCCCTCGGTGATAGTTCCGGTCTTGTCGCTGAAAAGAAGGCTGAGGCTGCCCGCTGTTTCCAGACCGTTTATCTTGTGTACAAGGACGTTGTCCTTGGCCATTTTGATGCTCTGGAATGAAAGCAGAATGGAGGTCAGCATAGGCAGACCTTCCGGAACTGCGCAGACGATGATGGTTACCGCGACTGTGATTGCGTCCATCACAAGGCGCACCCATTCAAACGCGGTACCGGGCAGCTCGCCGGTGATGTATGTCTTTAACAGAATGCCGATTACAATCGCAATGGCGCCGATATAGCCGAATGTTGAGATCTGCTTTGCCAGCTTTGCCAGCTTGACCTGGAGGGGAGTCCGTCTTGTGTCCTCCTGCACCTCAAGAGCAAGTTCGCCGAAGAGCGTTCTGTCGCCGACAACCTTGACCTCCATGTGAGCCTCGCCGCCGACGACCACAGTGCCGCGATACGCGTAGTGCTTGTTGAGAAGGTCTTTGATGTCATAATCGGGAGTTCCCGTCACGGGAATCTTGTCCGCCTCTTCGGTCTCGCCGTTGAGAGCGGCCTGGTCAACCTTGAGTTCGCCCTCGATGATCTCGCCGTCGGCGGCAATCTTATCGCCCGCCTGCAGGAACACGATATCGCCCACAACGACTTCGCTGACGTGGATTTCCTCGAGATTGCCGTCACGGATAACCTTGGCGCGTTCCTTGGCTTCCTCCTCGGCTTTGAGAGCACTGGCCTGTCCCTCCTGCCTGCTTTCGCTGACTGACGCTACACCGTTCGCGATGATAATTGCGATGAGAATGCCTACCGGCTCGTACCATTCCGCCTGGTCCATGAAGTATAGCACCACCTGCACGACCAGCGCGACAAGCAGTATCATAATCATCGGGTCCTTGAAGCCCTCGAGAATCTTCTTCCACAACGGGTCGGGCGGAATCTGGGTCAGGCTGTTTGTGCCATGCTCCCTTCGGCTTTGCTCAACCTGAACGGATGACAGTCCTTGAATGTTCATAGTGTGATCTGTCCCTTTCTTAATAAAATGATAGGTTTTACTGATATGAGTGAAGATACACCTATATCTCATAGTATTATAATACAAATTGTTGCAGTTGTCAATAAAATCAC